>CANGSN010000021.1 GCA_947455805.1 Planctomycetota bacterium | reverse complement strand
TTGCCGCGCGGCAGCGAGGTGGTGCTGCTGGCCGAGGACGAGCCCGGCGTGCGTGCGCTGTCGCAGCGCGTGCTGGCCAACAGCGGCTACACGGTCGTCGAGGCGGCCAACGGGCAGCTGGCGTTGGCGGCCGCGGAGCGCCACGCCGGCGCCATCGCGCTGCTGGTCAGCGACGTGATGATGCCGGAGATGGGTGGCGTCGAACTGTGGGAACGGCTGCGCCGCCTGCGCCCCGGCCTGCCGGTGCTGTTCGTGTCCGGCTACTCGCCCGACGATCGCGTGCGGGTCGCGGTCGCCGCCGGCGCCCGCTTCCTGTCGAAGCCGTTCACGCCGTTGCAGCTGGCGGCCGCGGTGCGCGCGGCGATCGACGGTGCTGCGGTGGGACCGCCGCCGTAGCAGGCGTGTGGCCCTGCGACCGCGACGGCCCTGCCCACGCAGCAGTGTGCGCGCATGGGCGCGCCGGCACCGCGGCGCTGCATTGCCGGTGCGACGGCCACCGGGAATGCGCCCGCTCGATACCTCCCCAGCCGGCCCGCTGCGGGAGGGGGGCTGGACGAGTTCGGGGCGTTCGGGCAAGTTCTGAACCACCAGGGGATGTGGAGCACGAGCCACCAGTGCGCTGGCCACGCCTGGACTCGAGATACCGATGGAACTACCTGCCAACATCCGGAACCGGTACCGATCGATCTGGGACTTCGCATCGGGGGAGACTCGACCGGAGTCACTGCCGTCGACGCTGCAGATCGCGCTCGACAATCGGTGCAACTTCCATTGCTCGTACTGTCCGGATCACCGTGCCAACAGCACCATCCCCCGCACCGAGTTGGCTGGGGCGGTCCGCGAGAAGACGCTGGCGCTGATCCCGTACGTCGAGACCTTGGCGTTCCACGGCGTCAGCGAGTTCCTGATCGACCGGAACTTCTTCGACATCCTCGAGGTTTGTGCCGCCTCCCGTGCCCGGCTTTCGATCAACACCAACGGTTCGGTGTGGAGCGAGCGGCACGCCGAGGCCTTCCGCAGCTACCCCGCGATGCTCGACTTCAACATCTCGGTCGATGCGGCGACGGCGGCCAGCTACACCCGGATCCGCGGCTGGTCGTACGAGCGGCTGTTGGTGAACATCCGCCGCTTCGCCGAGGTGCTGCGGCAGCGCACGGCGCCGACGTGGTCGAGCCTGTCGTTCGTCATCATGCGCACGAACGTCGGCGAGATGGCGGACTTCGTGCGGCTCGCGGGAGAACACGGCTTCCGGGCGGTGAAGTTCTACCGCTTGCACGAGTACGGCTCGTTCTCCTGGCAGATCGAGTCGGCGGACGGCAAGCCGTTCGACTATCGCGACGAGTGTGCCGATCGGTTCCCCGAGGAGCATGATGCCAACGTGCTGGCGGCCTCTGCGGTCGCTGCGGAACTCGGGCTCGCCATCGAGGTCCCGGCCCTCTTCCGTCCGGCACATGGAGGTGCAGCGTGAGGCCTTCCGCACCTTCCGTGATGCCTCCGACGTGGTTGGAGAACCTGCCGCCGCGCCCTCTGTGCGACATTCCGTGGCTCGGGCGTGCCGTCGTGCTGTCCAGCGGTGACGTGAACTTCTGTTGTTCCTCGGATGCCGTGGTCGGCAACGTGAACAAGGAGCCCCTGGAGGAGATCTGGCGAGGGGCCACGATGCAGGGCATCCGACGCTCCCTGGCTGCGCAGGTGCTGCCGCCGCAGTGCCGCACTTCGTCGTGCCCGATCCATCGCGGCGACGTCGCCACCTACTTGCACCAACGGATGGATGGCCTGGTCCCCGACCACGCTTTGCAGCGTCGGGAGTCCCTGCGCCGCGAGCTGGTTGCCACGCGATGGGAGTGCGGAACGACCGTGCGTGCTGGCGAGCGTGTCGCGGTTCGTGTGGGGCTGCCGGCGCTCACCCAGGGCCAGGAGGTCGATGTGTTCCTGGCGTTCTCGGCACCGGATGGGGCTCTGTGCTTCGCTCCGGACGGCACCGACTACCCGTTGCCGGCACTGAGGAAGGAGTATGCCGGCGGTTCGGAACGGTGCCTCGAGCTGCCCGCGTTCGAGTGGCCGCGCGGCCTCGCTACCGGATCCTGGACCGTGTGCGTGGCACTGTTCGTGTTCGACAGCAGCCCGGCGGCGATCGCCAACTGCCTGTGGAGTGCACGAGCCGAACTGCAGGTCGTCGGCGGGGCCGAGATGGCGTGAGCCGGGGCCGTGCTCGCCGACGCACCGTCGGCCGGCACGCCGCGCCTTGCCTACGGGATGGGCAGCCGGCGCAGGCGATGGGTCGTCGACCCGTCGACCTTGGCCGGCAGCAACTCGGCGAGCACCTTGCGCGGTTCGGCGGCGAAGCGATCGAGGTCGGCCGATCGCTCGCGCCAGGCGGCCATCGCCGCTGCGTCGTCGAACGGTGGCCGCGCGCGGTAGAGCTCCCGCCGCTGCGCTTCGACCGTCTGCAGGACCGCGCGGGCGGCGGCGAGGCGTTGCTGCTGCTGCGGGGGCAACGTCGCGGCATCCGCCCTCTGGGGCAGGAGCTCGAGAACCAGCACGTTCTGGCTGCCATCGCCGGCGGCGCGGTCGATGGCGAGGCGCGTTTGTCCCGCATCGCCTTCGATCGCGCCGAGATCGTCGACCGCGACGAAGCGCGCGCCGTTCCGCTGCAGCACGACGAGGCGGCGTTCGTGGACGACGAGCACGCGGCACGCGCGGCTCGCGCTCGGCGGCGTCACGACGAGGCCGGCATCGCTGCTGGCGTCGAGCATGGCCGGCGTGTTCGCGAAGCCGCCGGGACCACCGGCGAAGCGGTGCAGCTGCGGGCTCGCGATCCAGACGTCGAGCCAGCCATCGCCATCGTCGTCGACCACGGCGAGGCCGCTCGCTTGCCCGGGCCAACGCATCGGTTCGCCGTCGGTCGAACGCACGTCCGCGGCAGCCGCGAACCCGGCCTTGCCGTCGTTGGCGAACCAGACCAGTCGCTCGCTTCGGCCAAGGGGCGCGTCGATCGCGATCAGGTCGAGGTCGCCATCGCGATCGAAGTCGGCGAGCACCGGCTGTCCTGGGCTTTCACAGCTGACGCCGACGGTGCAGCCGAGCGCGCGTTCGGCGTCGAACGGGTCTCCCTTGCCGCTGCGACCGGGGCGCCACGATAGCGGGCCGTTGCGGCCGATGACCAGGTCGACGAGGTGGTCGCCGTCGAGGTCCCCGAAGGCCACGGTCGCGCGCCAGGTGGTCGCGGAGCCGGGAACCAGCTGGTCCAGTTCGGCGGGGGACTGGGCGCACAGCGGCGACAGCAGGGCGCAACACACGAGCGCGCGGGAGGGCATGGCGGCGCCAACGATACCGACAACGGAACACTCCCAGCTCGCAGCGACACACCTGTTCCTCAGGGCTCGCAGTGCAGTGCTCGTAGGTCACGTGCCTTGGCCGGAGTGCCGTCGCAGTCGATCGCGCGCGACGTGTCGCACCTGGCGGTTCCATCCATGCGTCGCCAGCCGCTGCAGCTCGTGGGTGCCGAGCTGCGGATCCTGCAATGCCTGCAGCTGCACGTGGGCGTCGGCGCAGGCCTCCACGTCGGCGAAGCACGCCACGGCGCCCTCGACCTGCAGGCGGTGGAGCAGCAGTTCGCGTTCGTAGAGTCGCTGGACGGGCGGCTGCAGCACCGCCGGGCAGAGCCGCGGCAGATCGCGCAGCTGCAACGGGGTGAGCTTCCGCGACCCGACGAGGGCCCGCAGGCGCTCCGCGCGCAGGTCGGTTCGATCGGGGCCACGATCTTCGAGGCGGATGAGGCGCAGCAACAGTTCGGCGGAGAACCCAGTTGCTCCGTCGACGAACGCATGGAAGGCCCGAAGTCGCCAGTGCTCCGGGTGCGGGTCGTCGCCGCGCACCATCGCCGCATGCTGACGCTGCAACTCCGCCGCGTCGATCACGCCACACGCGAGCCAGTCGCGGGTGTAGCCGAGATCTTGCATGAGGGCGTCGAGGTCCAAGCCGGTAGGTGCGTGCGGGCGATCGAGGCGTGGAGCGTAGTCCGGACCTGGCGCGAGTCGAACCTCGGTGCCCATCGGCGGTGCGCCTCGGCGAGCCTTGACCGGACCACGGGTGCCGTCGATCGTGCCGACATCGCGGCGATGCCTCTGCATCCGCTGCCTTGCCATCGATCCTGAACGTGCTGCTCGTCGCACTGACCGCCTGTGTGTTGCTGCCGCTGTGGCTCGCGCGGCAGCGCAGCGCCGTGCTGCTCGGGCTGCTGGCGCTCGGCGCCGTCGCCTGGGCCGCGTTCACGCAGCCGCCCGCGGTGCAGGAACGGAACGACCAGCGCCCGCTGGTCGAACCGCACGGCTCGTACATCGGCTCGGCGAGCTGCCGTTCGTGCCATCCGGCCGAGCACGCGTCGTGGCACGGTTCGTTCCATCGCACGATGACGCAGCTGGCGACGCGCAGCACGCTGGTGCCGCAGTTCGACCGGCTCGAGCTCGACTGGTTCGGCGAGACGGTGGTGCTCGAATGGCGCGGCGAGCGGCTGTGGACGCAGTTCCGGCGCCGCGGCGGCAAGCCCGCCGACGTCGAGCGGCCGATCGAACAGTTGACCGGTTCGCATCACGTGCAGGTGCTGTGGTACTCGACCGGCGTCGAACGCGAACTGGCGCCGGTGCCGATGGGCTTCCACCTCGAGCAGCGGATCTGGATCCCGCTGACGACGGTGTTCGTGCTGCCACCGGAGTTCCGCGATCCGCCCGATCCGGGCACGTGGAACAAGAGCTGCGACATGTGCCACGCGACCGGCACGCTGCCGCGCGTCGACGTCGGCCGCACCGACACGCAGGTGGCCGAACTCGGCATCGCCTGCGAAGCGTGCCATGGGCCCGGCGGTCCGCACGCCGCCGCCAACCGCGATCCGCTGGCGCGCTACCAGCACCGCACCGCCGGCGGCGACGACACCATCGTCAACCCGGCGAAGCTGTCGGCGCCGCGCAGTGGCTCCGCCTGCGGCCAGTGCCACTCGGTGTCGATCCTGCGCCAGCAGCACTTCGACGCGTGGCGCGAACAGGGATCCCCGTTCGTGCCGGGCGGCGAGTTGCAGGCGACGCACCTCGTCATCGGTTCCGAGGATCGCGACGCGGTCGAGCTGCGGCGCGAACTGCAGAAGAACCCGCACTTCTTCCGCAGCTCGTTCTGGTCGGACGGCCAGGTCCGCTTGTCGGGGCGCGAGTGGAACGGCGTGCGTCGGTCGCCGTGCTACACGCGCGGGCAGGGCGAACGGCAGCTCGACTGCACGTCGTGCCATGCGATGCACACGGCCGACGGTCGCGTCGGCGAGACGTGGCGACGCGAGGGCCAGATGCGGCCGCAGATGGCGAGCGGGGATCCCGGCTTCGGCAACGCCGCGTGCACGCAGTGCCACGAAGCGCTGGCGGCCCCCGACGCCCTGCGCACGCACACGCACCACGCCCCCGACTCGGTCGGCAGCCGTTGCTACGACTGCCACATGCCGCACACGTCGGTCGGCCTGATGAAGACGTCGCGCAGCCACACGATCGACAGCCCCGACGTGAAGACCGAGTTGGCGACCGGCCGGCCGAACGCGTGCAACCTGTGCCACCTCGACCGCACGCTGCAGTGGACCGCCGAACGGCTCGCCGCCGGCTGGGGCGTCGCCATGCCGGAGCTCGACGAGGAGCAACGCAGCGTCGCCGCCGGCGTGCGCTGGTTGCTGACCGGCGACGCGGGGTTGCGCCTGATCGCCGCCGCGAACTTCGGCCAGCCCGCAGCGCAAGCGGCCGCGGGCCGCGACTGGATGGCGCCGTTCCTCGCGCGGCTGCTCGACGATCCGTACTACGTCGTGCGCTTCCGTGCCGCGGCGACGCTGCGTGGGCTCGGCTACGACGAAGCGCTCGCCGGCTTCGTGCACACCGCCGAGGCGCCGGCGGCGCAGCGCTTCGTCGACACGGCGATGGCGGCATGGCAAGCTCGCGGCCCGCTGCCGCCGCGGCCCGAGCTGTTGCTCGATGCCGAAGGGCTGCAGCTGCCGCGCTTCGCGGCGCTCTACGCGCGCCGAGACAACCGCGCGATCTACCTCGCCGAGTGACCTGCCGACGCCCGAACCCCGCCGCATGAGATTCGCCGCATGAACGCCGACGCTGCTGCCGACGGAGCCACCGCCCTGCTGCGCCTGCGCCGCCGGCACCTGCTCACCGGTTGGACGAGCCTGCTGGCCTTCGTGCTGCTCGGCGGCGTGCTCGAGGCGATGCACGGCTTCAAGGTCGACTGGTACCTGGTGGTCGGCAACGAGACGCAGCGGCTGTTGTGGCGGCTCGCGCATGCGCACGGCACGTTCCTGTCGCTGGTGCACGTCGCCTTCGCCGCGACGCTGGCCGCGTGTGCGCGGGCGCCGCGCCTCGGTTCGGCGTGCTTGTGCAGTGCGGCGCTGTTGGTGCCGGTGGGCTTCCTGGTCGGCGCGTTCGGCGTGCAGGGCGGCGACCCAGGCCTCGGCATCGTCCTGGTGCCGGTCGGGCTCGTGCTGCTGGTGGTGGCGATCGTCGACGTGCTGCGTTCGCTCGCGCGCTGAACGCGTCCACGCGCCGTCGGTGCCGTGTGCCGTCGCTGCGCGTCAGCGCGGGCCTGCCTTGCGCGCAAGCTCTTCTCGCGCCGCAGTGAGTGTCGCAGCCGGCAGCGGCACGACGATCGGCAGGTCGCAGTCGAAGGAGACGACGTCGAACTCCGCCGGCGACTGCGACAACAGCACCTCGTACCCACCTTGCTCCACCACGGCGAAGACGGCGTAGCGGCCGCGGTGTCCGATCTCGAACTGCCCGGCCGGGGCCTCGCCCGCGGGCATGCTCTCGCGCGTGACGTTGCGCCGGTCGTCGCGCAGTGCGTCGAGCGTCGTCGGCTGTGCCGGCGGCGGGTCGTCGTCGGGCGTCGCCAGCAGCGGTTCGGCGTGGCGCAGGCGCAGCAGTTCGAACGTGACGCGGAGGTCGCCGAGTTCGGCGATGCCGTTCGCGAGCGAACAACGCACGCGCGCCGGCGCAGGCGCCTCCACGACGTTGTGGCCGCGCTGCAGCGCGACCTCGACGGTGCCGCCGTCTGTCGGCTGCACGAGCGCGCGCCACGGGCGATCGGTGGTCAACACCAAGGCCCTGTTCGCGCGCAGCCATCCAGCCTCGCGATCTTCGGCCGTGCCCGCCAGCAGACGCAGGTTGGCCTTGACGGGCTCGCCGCCGCGCGTGGCTTGGACCGTGAACATCGCCAGGCGACCCCGCAGGTCGACGGTCACGGTCGCTCGGCGGGGGCCGTGCTGCCACGCTGCGCTGGGAACACGCACCAGCGAATGCCCGGCGGTCGACACCACCAGGGTGGGGTCGCCGTCTTCGGGGAGGGGCAGCACCTGGTGACGAAGGCCGATCTCGCTGCGGTACGACGAACCGGTCCCGCGCGGTTCGAGATGGGCGTCAATCTCCTCGTCGTCGATGTCGGCGTCGAACAGCAAAGTCAGGAACAGCAGGCGCACGGGCGGCAGACGAAGGACCACGTTGCGAGCCCCCGGCTCGAACTCGCCGGCCCATTCGAGGTGATGATGGCCGTTCGCCTCCACGCGCACCGGCGCGCTGGCCTTTCCCCATAGTTCGAACGTGCCGTCGGCAGCCGTCCGGGCTGTCGCGATCGACGTCGTAGGCTCATCCGGGGTGCTGGCTTCGAGCCATGCTTCGAGCGGTGCACCGCTGGCGGCGTCGACGACGACGCCTTGCACCAGCAGTTGCTGTGCTTCGAGCCGCAGGACGCCGGCGTCGATCGAAGCCGGCATGGCGGCAGCTCCTGCCGGGATCGGCAACTCGCCCTGCAGATGCCGTTCGGCCACCCGGACGCGGATGGAACGTTCGTCGGGATCGCGCGCGACGTCGATGCTGCCTTGCCGGTCCGTGCGCACGGCGCGAACACTGCGTTCGTCGGACGCGACCAGCACGAGTTCGTCGGCGAGCGCGCTGCCGTCCGGAGCCTGCAGCGAGAACCGCAACCGCCCGACCGATCGCAGCTGGCGTTGTTGCACGGCGACGACTTCGCCTTGCTGCCGCGGTCCGATTGCTTCCAGCGGTTCGTAGGGTTCGCCATCGATCTGCCAGCGGGCACCGAGGGCGAGCGGATGCAGGAACCACTCGCCGGGCCGGGCTTCCGGCCAGGCGGGGACACTGACTTGCTGCGGCTCGGCATCGCCCCGATGCAGCTTCAGCACCAAGGCGACCGGCGCGCTGCTCGGTTGGCCGTCGCGCGCGAAGCACGTGAGGCGGATCGCTCCGTGGGGGGCACACTCGAGGTCGACCTGGGTGCGCACGGCATCGAGCGACACCGTCGTCGCCGCTGTCTTGGCGCCGACCACAAGCGGCTGCAGCAGCAGCAGCGGGGCTGCCGGCGTGTTGCGCCAGAGGCGCTGCGCATGTCGCACGACGAGTTCGCCGTCGCCGTCGGTGCGACCGAACATGTAGTGATCCAGGCGCTTGGTCTCGACGTTGCGATCCCACGAGTAGGCGAACTCCACCGGCACGTGCGGCGCCACCGTGCCGTCGGCGAGCCGCGTGCGCACGACGAGCTCGCGATCCGGCTGCACCATCAGTTCGATGGGATCGGTGATCGCTTCGGCGACGTCGACCCAGGTTTGCAGGTAGGCGTCGTTCTTGCGCACCGTGACCATCGCCACGCCGCGCGGCAGCTGCGTATGCACGAGGCCGTGCTCGTCGCTCGTCCGCGGTGGGATCGCGGCGAGCAGTGGTTCGGCGTCCTGCATGTCGAGGAACCGGATCTCGGCTGCGTTCGGATCGATGCGAACGCTGGCACCGGCGACCGGACGACGGGCGGCATCGACGACGCGCAGTGCGATCGGCGGCGTGGCGCCGGCGGTGTCGGCAGCTTGCCGTGTGTCGTCGCCGGCGGTGCGTGCAGGCTGAGCGTTCGTGGTCGCAGCCCCGTCGCCGAATGCAGCGCCGTTCGCCGCGCGACTGCGCGCGTCGAGCTCGGCGTCGGCGACCGGTGCAGTGACCGGGCGCGTCAGCAACCAGCCAGCGCCGCAGGCCAGCAGCAGCACGGCCGCGGCGGCGACGACGGCGAGCAGCGAGCGGCGAGCGGGCGACCGTTCTTCCAGCATCGGCGCAGTGTCGGTGCACTCGCAGCGGCCCGCAATGCCAGCGGCGCGTTCGGCGACGTCCGCCGCATCCGAGAAGGAGCGGATCGTTGGTGTGCCGGCTCCTCGTGCCTAGAACCTCTTCTCCCATGGTCCCGACGCGCATGCAGAGGAAGGCTGCCTCGCGATGGCGTGCACTCCGCCGGTGGGCCAGCCATGCCGGCGTCGGCCTGCTCGTGGGCAACCTGACGTTCCTCGCCGTGCAGCTGCTGTCGGTGCTGCTGGTCGCCGACGAGGACCTGCGCGGTGCGCCGGCGCGCGTGGTGCTCGCGATCGCGCTGGCTGCCGGTTGCGCGGTGGGCTGGTGCGGTGCGCGGCGAGGCGGGCCCGTGCTGCTGCTGTTGCCCGGCGACGCGCGCGACTTCGCCTTGCTGGTGCTGTGGTTCGCCGTCGGCCGCGTCGGGGAGTTGGTCGTGGGGTTCGTCTGCGACCCCGAGTACCTCGTGCATCCGCCGAGCGGCGGATGAAGCGGCCTGGTCGGAACGCTCCCGCGCTCGTGCGGCCACGCCGCGTCGGCCATGATGCGCGCACACCGTCATGCTCGACTTCCTGCGACGCCGCTTCCGGAGGATGCGCGTGGAGACCCTGAAACCTGCCACCTCTGCCGGCCCGCGCGGCGTTCGCTTCGTCGTCGGCGACCGCAACCGCGACATGGCGCTCGCGATGGCGGCGGCCTTCCGCGAGCTCGCCTGCGTGGAGGTCGTCTGCGGCGACCTGCTCGACCTGTCGCCGGACGCCGTGGTGTGTCCTGGCAACAGCTTCGGCGACATGGGCGGCGGCTTCGACAAAGCCGTCGACGACTTCCATCGTGGCGCGGCGCAACCGCTGGTCGCGCAGGCGATCGGCGACCGCTGCTGCGGCGAACTGGCGGTCGGTGCGGCGCTGGTCGTCGAGGTGCCCGGTGCGCGGGCTGTGCGTTGCCTCGTGATGGCGCCGACGATGCGCGTGCCCGGCAACCAGGCGCAGTCGATCGGCGCCTACCTGGCGACGCGCGCCGCACTCGTCGCCGTGCTGCAGCACAACGTGCGCGGGGCGGCCCCGATTGCGTCGGTGGTGATCCCGGGCATGGCGACCGGCGTCGGAGGCATGCCGTTCGCGGAGTCGGCGGCGCAGATGCGCACTGCGTTCGCCAGCATCGTCGAGGAGAAGTGGCGGCAGGTCGCGCATCCGGCGATGGCGCCGTACGCGCTGCGTGGCGTGCAAGGGCCGGCGACCGGTCGGGCACCGCGAGGTGGCGCGTGAACGAGCGCACGCCGCTGTGGACCGAGGTGAAGTGGTTCGTCGCGGTGGTGCTCGTCGGTGGTGCGATCGCGGCGGCGTTCGCCGGCTTGATCGTCTGGCGCGTGTTCGTCGCCGGCGCGGGTTGCTGAGCCATCGCCTTCCGCGCGCGAACGTCGTTTCCGTGTCGCTGCGACGGGGGCTCGCCAGGATGGGGATGGCGGCGCATGCTGTCGCCAGCCGCCTTTCCTGGAACGCTCTTCATGCGAACGAACGTGGCGCTCGCTGTCTTCCTGTTCATGCTCGCTGCGTGCCTGGCGCCGCACGCGCGCGAACGGCAGCAACCGGAACCGGCATCCGGTGAGCGGAAGGACGAAGCGCCGCCGACCGTGCGTGCGCCGCGTTCTCCAACCACCAGAGCGCTGGGTGCCGCCGCTTCGCCCGATCTGCGCTGGCTCATGCAGCGGCCATTCGCGTTGGACCCGATGCCGCAACGGATGACCGGTGCGCGCGAGGAGGTCCGCCGGTATCGGGCTCACCGTCTGATCGACTCCGGCACTGCAGCGGAGCGTGCCGAGGCTGCCGAAGCGTTGCGCGCTGCTACCGCCGCGTCGGGTCCAAGGTTCGGTCGGGTCGTCGCGGTGGAGGGATCGCGCGTCGCGATCCAGTTCGAGTCGACCGCGGCTGCTCGCGCGATGTTCGATCTCGGCAGCTTCTACGATCCCGATGGCTACAAGGGCGAAGTGGAGCTCGTGGAGCGCCTCGGACGGCTGTGGCTCGCACGCGTGGCGTTCTTGCGACCCGAGGAGTCCGTCCGTGTCGGGGACTTCGTCTGTCAAAGTCTCTCTCGCTAGTCGCCGTGATGCCGCTCCCGGCGACGCCGAGGAACCGCACCGCCGTATCCGAAGACGCGCCCGTGCCTCACCGCAATGCCCTCGCTACGCCAGCGCATGCTGGATGGAACTCCGACGATGCATCGATCCACTCGAGCTCTCGTGGTGGTCTTCTTGTCGCTCGCCGCGTGCAGCTCGTCGCCCTCGTCGGCTCCGCCCGTGGCGACACTCCGTGGGATGGGCTCGACTCAGGCAAGTGCACCCGCCGCGGTGGAACCGCCGATTTCGTCCGATCTGCGCAGGCTGATGCTGCGCCCGTTCCCGTGGGACCCGGTGGGTCGCATCGTGGCCATGGCCCGCGACGAAGCCCGACGCCTGCGGCCTCGGGGGTTCCTCGGTGAAGCACCCGCGCCAAGGATCGGCAAGGTCCATGCGGTGATCGGCGCGCGGGTGGCGGTCCGCTTCGAATCGGACGCGGTGGCGCGTTCGGTCGAGCCTCGGGGCGGCTACGCCGACGCCCGTGGCTACCACGGCGAAGTCGAGTTCCTCCTGCGCGACGGCAGCATGTGCATCGGCCACCACACGCCGCGGCAAGGGGGCCGAGCGGCGCAGGTGGGCGATGTGGTCGCAGTCCAGACGCGGCGTCGGCGTTGACGCCGGCGCGCTCCGAGTCAGCCCAGCCCGAGGAACCGCATTGCCGCGAAGCCGACGACGCGGCCGTTCTTCACGACGAGACCTTCAGCCCGCAGGCGCTTGCCCTGCTCGCGCTGCACCAGCGCGCTCGCCATCGCCAGCCGGCCGCCGGCGGCGACGACGCGCCACCACGGCACGTCGCTGCCGGGCGGCAGTGCCGCCATCGCGAAGCCGACGTGGCGGGCGACGTTCCTGCTGCCGAGCGCTTTGGCGACGTCGCCGTAGGTGGTGACGAAGCCCGGTGGCACGGTGGCGACGAGTGCGTGCACGCGGGCGTGGAAGCCCGGGCCGACGATGCGCTGTGGGGAACCGGGTTCGGGGGCGGATCGCACGCGCGGACGATGCCCGCGGCGGCGGCACCTGGGAAGGGACCGGCGGTTACCCTTCGCCGCCTTCCTGGCTAGTTCTGGCATGCCTGCCCTCGCGCGTTCTCTCCTCCCTCCCTTCCTGCGGCTCGCCGCGTGCGGCGGCAGCAACCGCGGCAGCGTCGTCGGCCCGCCCGAGTCGAACGTCGTCATCGACATGAACGGCATGTGGGCGGTGACCGACATCGAGCGCCGCAACTCGCCGGCGCCGCTGCCGACCGCGTCGCCGATCGGGGCGCCGTTCTTCCCGCTGGTGAGCGGGCAGTTCTTCGGCATCAACAACGGCGTCGCCTACGGTCCTGGGGCGATTCCGCTGTTCGACGATTGGGGCGGCGTCGAACCGGCGCGCTACTCGAACGTCGCCGACGGCCGCACGTTCGTGCTCGACGTCGAGACGGCGTGGCTGAGCAGCTGTTCGTCGACGCTGACGCTGCGCGCGGCGTTCAGCCCGATCGACGAGGACACGATGCTCGGCTACGTCACGGTGCAGTACGGCAGCGACTGCTCGCCGTCGTATTTGATCCACGACCCGAACGGCGTGTTCCTCGTGCGGCTCGTGCGCGTGGCGGTGCAGGCCGCGGGCGATGCGGCGAGCGGGCGCTGACGGCGTTTGCGGGAACTGCACGGATCGCGCTGCGTCCTCGGCGGTCCTCTCGCCATCGTCGGGCCGAACGTGCCCCGCTCGGATCGCTAGAGTGGGCACGCCAATGAAGAACACGCTCTGCGCCGGGTTGCTGTTGGCCTCATGGTTGTCGGCGCAGCAGGTGCCGACCGACGAAGAACTCGCCGCGGCGGTGGCGCGCTACCAGGAGCTCGGCCTGCCGCAGGCGCCGGCGAACGCGCCGCTGGTGCTGCTGCTGCCCAACCGTGGCAGTGCGCCGCTGCAGCCGGCTTTTCGCCTCGCGACGAACGCCGACGGCAAGGGGGTCTACCTGAGTGGCACCTGCACCGAGACCGAGCTGCGGCGCGTGGCCGCCGTCGAGCCGCTGGCGAAGCCGCTCGTGGCCGACGGGCTCGTCGTCGACGAGTGGCTCGACGACTTCGACCGCGATCAGGATCTGGCGGCCGGACTGCAGCTGTGGGCGCGCGGCTACCAGGAGGTGGCGCGGGTGCTCGTGCAGCGGAAGGCGCACGGCCAGCGGCTGCTCGATCGCACGGCCCAGTTGGCGGCGGCGCACTGGCTTGCGCAGGTGCACGAGTCGGAAGAGCCGTTGGAACGGATCGAGCAGCGCCTGCGGGCTGCGGTCGCCCTGCTGCCCGAAGATGGGGCACCGGTGGCAGCGGGCACGGCGTTCGTCTGGATGCAGCCGTGGCGCCAGCTGCTGGACCAGCTCGCCAGCAGCGTCAGCAAGCCGGTGCCCGGCGTCGATGCCGAGACCGCGTTGGTGCTCGCGATGGTGCACAGCCGGCGCGCCGGTGGCCTCGGCCGCGACCGCGACGGCGACGCGCCGTTCGACGCCGTCGTGCGCCGGGGCTTCGCCAGCGTGCCGGCCCTGATCGGGCACCTCGCCGACGACCGGCTGACGCGCGCGCGCACGGTCGGCATCAACAACATGCGCTCCTACACGCGCCCGCTCGGCGAAGTCGCCAGCGACGCGCTGCAGGAGATCGCCGGCGACGTGGTCCCGTGCTCCGGCGGCATCGCGCCGCGCATCGCGGTCGCCGATGCCGAAGCGTGGTGGGCCACGGCCAGCCGGCAGGCCGAGGACGAGTATATGGTCGCGTCGTTCCTGCGCGGCCACACCGGCTCCATGCGCATCCTCGCCGCCAAGTGGCCCGAGCGGCTCTACCTGGCGATCGTCGAGATGGTCGAACGCACGCCGGAGCGGGCGGGCTACGACGTCATCGATGCCATCGCCGACGGCTCGATGCGCAAGGCGCAGAAGGTCGAACTGCTCGAACGCATCGCCGCGGCGACGCTCGACGGCCGCCTCCACGCCTTGCGCCGCCTCGCCGACGTCGACGAGGAGCGCTTCTGCGCGCGCTTCCTCGAAGTGCTGGCGAGCGCCCCAAAGGAGATGCCGAAGGAGGTCTGGACGTCGCCGCACGGCAGTCTCGGGCACCTCGTCGTGCTGACCGGCAAGCGCGACGTGTGGCAGGCGTTCGTGCGCACGGCGCGTGCGTTGCCGATCGGGTTGCGCATGCAGTACATGGCACCCTTCGCCTACCGCTACCTCGCCGACCGGCAGCGCGCCGAACGCCTCGCGTGCCTCGCCGCGTTCCTCGACGACGACGAGGTCTACGACGTGGCGGCGAGTGGCCAGCAAGGCCCGCACGCGGCGTTCACGTTCTCGAAGCTGGCGATGCGCGACTTCGCGGCGCACCAGCTGGCGATGATGTTCCGCTACGAAGCGATCGGCGGCCCGAAGTCGACGGCGACCGAGTGGGCCGAACTGCGCGAGCGCGTGCGGCGGTCGCTGCAGGAAGCCGGCGTGGTGCCGATGTCGATCGTCGACGGCAAGTGACGAAGCGCAGCCGCCGGGGTCACTTCGCCGCGGCCGCCAGCTTCGCGCGCAGCGCCGGGTAGTGCGCCGACGCGCGCAGCGGCGCGAACACCGGCGCGTTCTCGAGGTCGGCGGTGTCCTTGTAGCCGCCGTCGATCGCGCGCGTCATCAACGCCGCACCGTGGTCGAGCAACGCCTGCGCGATGGCTTCGCGCTCG
>CANGSN010000020.1 GCA_947455805.1 Planctomycetota bacterium | reverse complement strand
CGCGGGGCGCCGAAGCCGGCCGCGCGCAGAGCCAACGTCACGCGCAGTTCGCGTTCGGCGTCGTCGCGGGCGCGCGGTTGCGTGCAGCGGAAGCGCAGGCGGTTCTGCCACTGCGTCGCGGCGAACGTCTTCAGGTAGTAGACGCCGCGCGGCAGAGCGAGGCGTCGCACGTGGCGCAGGCGGTTCGGCGGCGCTGCGGCCGTGGTCGGCAACGCCAGGGTCGCCGCCAGCGAAGCGAACTGCGCGCGTTCGTCGGCGTCGTCGGTCAGCAGCTGCCAGTGGTCCACCACGAGCGGAGGCTAGGGGCGCGAGCGTCCGCCGCCAACGCTGCGTCGACGAGGCTCGCGCTTGCCGCCCTCGCGGCGTTGCTCCATGATCGGTCCATGTCGAAGCCCGTGCTCACCCGCGATCTCGTCGCGCGGTTGCCGAAGTCGGACCTTCACCTCCACCTCGACGGCAGCCTGCGGCTCGAGACGCTGCTCGATCTCGCGCGCATCCACAAGGTCGAACTGCCGAGCCGCACGCCGGACGGCCTGCTCGAGCTCGTGTTCAAGCGCGCCTACAAGAACCTGCCCGAGTATCTGAAGGGGTTCGAGTTCACCGTCGCCTGCCTGCAGGACGCCGAATCGCTGGAGCGCGCCGCCTACGAGCTCGCCTGGGACTGCCGCCGCGAGAACGTGTTCTACATCGAGGTTCGCTTCGCGCCGCAGCTGCACGTGCGCGGCGACTTCCGCGTGCGCGACGTGCTGCGCGCCGTCTGCCGCGGCCTCGAGCGGGCGAAGAAGGAGATCAACGCCGACCCCGAGGTGAAGCGCGGTGCGCTGCCGCGGTTCGAAGCCGGCGTCATCGTCTGCGCGATGCGCTTCTTCCTGCCGGTGTTCAGCGAGCACTATCGCGCCTACTTCGAGGCGATGAGCACGGCGCGGCCCGAGGAGATCTACGGGCTGGCGTCGCTCGAGCTGGCGCGCGCCGCCATCGCCGCCGCCGAGGTCGACGGCCTGCCGGTGGTCGGGCTCGACCTCGCCGGCCAGGAGCGCGGCTTCCCGTGCAAGGACCACCAGGCGGCCTACCAGCTCGCGCACGACCACTTCCTCGGCAAGACCGTGCACGCCGGCGAGGACTACGGCCCGGAGTCGATCTTCCAGGCGATCACCGACTGCCACGCCGACCGCATCGGGCACGGCACCTGGCTGTTCAGCCAGAAGCACATCAAGGACAAGTCGATCAAGGACAAGCGCGCCTACATCGACAAGCTGGTGCGCTACATCGCCGACCGCCGCATCACGCTCGAGGTCTGCCTGACCAGCAACCAGCAGACGATCCCGGAACTGCGCGGCGACCTGAAGAAGCACCCGTTCCGGCGCATGCGCGAAGCGCGCTGCAGCGTCACGCTGTGCACCGACAACCGGCTGGTGTCGCGCACGACGATGACCGACGAGGTCGAGAAGGCGGTCTCGGCGTTCGGCCTCGAGCCGCGCGCGCTGAAGGACGTGCTGATCTACGGCTTCAAGCGGTCGTTCTTCCCTGGCTCGTATCCGGACAAGCGGGACTGGGTGCGCGGGGTACTGAACTACATGGAGGACACCTTCGCGCAGTTCGGCCACGACGTGCGCGTCGGTCGCCGGCCGTTGTAGTCGCGGCCCGAACGCGCCTCGCGGCGCCGGCTTGCGCGCCCGGCGCGTGGCGCGATGATGCGGCGATGCTCGCCTTCGCCGTGTCGTTGCTGGTCGTGGCCGCCCCGCAGGAACCCGCCGCCGAAGCGCCGCGGGTCGATTTCGCCAAGCAGATCGCGCCGCTGCTGCTGGAGCGCTGCATCGACTGCCACGGTCCGAAGGAGCAGAAGGGCGACCTGCGGCTCGATGCCAAGGAGCACCTGTTCGCCGCCGACGAGCCGAGCGTGGTGCCGGGCAAGCCCGACGACAGCGACCTGCTGCGGCGGCTCGGCCTGCCGGCCGACGACGACGAGTTGATGCCGCAGAAGGGCGAGGCGCTGAGCAAGGAGCAGCAGCAGCTGTTCCGCGCCTGGATCGTGCAGGGCGCCGAGTGGCCCGAAGCGGGCGACACCTGGTTGCGCGAACAACTGGCGGCGCGCGTGGTGCCGAAGATCACCTTCGAGCTGCCGGCGATGGACGACGCGCAGCGCGCGAAGCTGGCGCAGGCAGTGCAGCGGCTGCAGGCCCTCGGCGCGCTGGTGCAACCGGTCGCCGCCGACACCGAGGCCCTCGAACTGAACCTGTCGTTGCTGCGCGACAAGGCCGACGACGCGCTGCTGGCCGGCGTCGAACACCTGGCGCCGCGTCTCGTCTGGCTGCACCTCGGCCGCACGGCGGTCACCGATGCCAGCGCCGGGACGCTGGCGAAGCTGACGCAGCTGCGGCGGTTGCAGGCGCAGCACACGGCGCTCGGCGACGCGACGTTCCTCGCCATGAAGGAGCTGGGGCAGCTCGAGACCGTCAACGCCGTCGGCAGCAAGCTCGGCGACGCCGGGATCGCGGCGCTGGCGCAGCTGCCGCACCTGACGCGCGTCTACGCCTGGCAGACGCAGGTGACGTCGGCGGGTGGCCTGGCGGCGAAGAAGCAGGCGCCGAAGCTCGATGTCGACCTCGGCGACTATGCCGAAGCGCGGCTCGCGGCCGCCAAGAAGGAGGTCGACGAGCGGCAGCAGCGCAACCAGCCGATCAACACCAGCTGCCCGGTGGCGGACAAGCCGATCGACCCGCAGCACACCGTCGAGCACGACGGCCGGCGCATCGCGTTCTGCTGCGGCAAGTGCAAGGCGGCGTTCGTCGCCGAGCCGGCGAAGTTCCTCGCCAAGCTGCCGCCGAAGTGACCCTGGCGCTGGCGGCGTCACCGCGCGCTGGGGACGGCGCGATCAGTGGTGGTGGTGGCCGCCCGGTCCGTGCGCGTGGCCGTGCTTCTTCTCGTCGTTGGTCGCACGACGGATGTCGACGATCTCGACCGAGAAGTTGAGGCGCTGGCCGGCCATAGGATGGTTGCCGGTGATCGTGACCTGGTCGTCCTTCAGCGCCTTGACCCACACCGTCATCGGCTGGCCCATGCGATTGCGCGTCTGGAACGCCATGCCGACCGCGAGCTCGACCTTCGGCGGGAACTGGCTGCGCGGCACCGTCTGGTCGCGGGCCGGGTCGTAGTCGCCGTAGCCTTCGTTGGCCGGCACGACGACGTCGCACTTGTCGCCGACGTTCTTGCCGGCCAGTTGGCGTTCGAGGCCAGGGACGATGTTCTGGGCCCCGTGCATATAGACGAGGGGCTCGCCGCCGAACGACTGGTCGGCGATGGAGCCGTCGTCGAGGGTCAGGCGGTAGTGGATGGTCACGACGTGACCGTCGGCGATCGCGGGTTTCATGGGGGCCGGGAGCGTAGCGAACGGTCGTTGCGGGGACAGCGGCCACGGCGCATTCCTGGCCCTGCGGAGGCCTTGCGCCGGCCCTGCAGCCACTGCCACGGGGCGGCAGGGGGCATGGGCCGAACTGCGGGGCGGTGGCGGCTGCGGTCGGTGCCGGGCGCGGTCGATGCCGGCCTCCACACGAAACGAGGAACCATGGCACTGCTCGACTGGAAGCCCGAACTCGAACTTGGCGTGGCGGCGATGGACCGCGAACACCGCGAGCTGGTCGCGGCGATGAACCGGATCCACGAGCTCGACCAGAAGAAGGCCGGACGCGCGACCGTGGACGCCGCCCTGCAGCAGCTGATCAAGTTGACCAAGGCCCATTTCGCCGACGAGGAGAAGCACATGGCGGCGATCGGCTTCCCGGGCCTCGCGGTGCACGCGCGCATCCACGCCGACATGCTGCGCAAGGTCGCCGCGCACTACGAGACGTTCCGCGCCGGCAGCGGGGCGGTGGCGAAGGAGTTCTTCGACTTCCTGGTGCTCTGGCTCGGCGCCCACATCATGGGCATCGACCGCAAGTACGCGCCGCTGCCGACCGCGGCGCGCCGCTGACCGCGCGCGGAGCCGCGGCGAAGCGGTGTCGGGGCTTCCTTCCGGTGCGAGGATCGCGCATAACGTGCGCGCCCCCTCTCCAAGACGTCCAGCCCGTTGAGCTCCGAGACCTTCCGGCGCCTCCTGCTCGAGGCGAACGTTCTCGATCGTGAACGCCTCGCCAAGGCGGAGGCCGCCGCCAGCAGCCGCGGCACGCCGCTCGAACGCACGATCGTCGCCTTGAACCTCGCCGACGAGACCGCCGTGTGGCGCGTGCTCGCGAAGGCGCATGGGCTGAAGTTCGTCGACCCGCAGAAGCTGCAACCGCAGGCCGAAGCGGTGAAGAAGGTACCGAAGGAGCAGATCGAGCAGAACGAAGCGCTGCCGGTGCTGCTGAAGGACGGCGTGCTCTGGGTCGCGATCGACGATCCGGTGCGCGTGTTCGTCGCCGACAACCTCGGCTTCCTCGCCGGCTGTTCCGTGCAGTGCGCGCTGATGCCGCCGCAGGCGCTGAAGCAGGCGCTGCGCAAGGTGACCGGCGGCGGCGAGGCGGCGAAGGCCGGGGGGGCCGGTGCGGGGGCCGGCGGAGCGGGGGAAGGCGACGACGCGCCGATCATCCGGCTGGTCGCGAAGACCATCGACGAGGCGCTGCAGCAGCGCGCCAGCGACATCCACGTCGAGCCGTTCCAGCAACGGCTGCGCATCCGCTACCGCGTCGACGGTGTGCTGAAGGAGATCGCATCGCTCGAACCGACCCTGCTGGCGCCGATGACCTCGCGCCTGAAGATCATGGCCGGTCTCGACATCGCCGAACGCCGCAAGCCGCAGGACGGCCGCATCTCGTTCCGCACGCAGGGCCGCGACATCGACATCCGCACGTCGGTGCTGCCCGGCAGCCACGGCGAGACGATAGTCATGCGCCTGCTCGACAAGGAGCGCGGGCTGATGAGCCTGCAGGGCCTCGGCTTCGAGGGCACCGACCGCGAGCGCTTCCAGCGCATCATCGGGCGGCCGAACGGCATCGTGCTGGTCACCGGCCCGACCGGCTCGGGCAAGACGACGACGCTCTACGCAGCACTGCAGGAGCTCAATCGCCCGGACGTCAAGATCATCACCGCCGAGGATCCGGTCGAGTTCAACATCCGCGGCATCAACCAGTGCCAGGTGAAGTCGCGCATCGGCCTCAGCTTCGCCCGCATCCTGCGCGCGATGCTGCGCCAGGCGCCGAACGTGATCCTGGTCGGCGAGATCCGCGACAAGGAGACCGCCGAGATCGCCGTGCAGGCGGCGCTGACCGGCCACCTGGTGTTCTCGACGCTGCACACCAACGACTCGGCGTCGGCGATCACCCGCCTGTGCGACATGGGCGTGAAGCCGTTCCTGGTCGCCGCGTCGGTGCAGGCAGTGCTGGCGCAGCGCCTGCTGCGCGTGCTCTGCAAGGAGTGCAAGCAGCCGCACGAGCCGTCGGCGACCGACCTGCGCAGCATCGGCGTCGACCCGAACAACGTCAGCGGGGCGACCTTCTTCCGTGCGCAAGGTTGCCCGGCCTGCAACCACAGCGGCTACCGCGGCCGCCTCGGCATCTACGAGCTGCTGCAGATGGACAACACGCTTCGCGAGATGACCTTCCGCGGCGAACCGATGGTGCGCCTGCGTGAGTACGCCTGGCAGTCCGGCGGCATGTCGACGCTGGTCCAGGACGGTGCGCGCAAGGTCCTGCAGGGTCACACGACCATCCAGGAGCTGCTGCGCGTCGTCGCCGCCGTCTGATCGAGGCCCGCCGCCTCGCCCTTCCCTTCCGTCGCCCGAGCCCCGAACCCTTCCGCATGGACATCCTCGCCCTGATGGACGCCGCCTTCGAGCGCGGCGCCGCCGACGTTCACCTCTCGGTCGGTCGCAAGCCCGTGTTCCGCCTCGGTGGCGGCCTCGTCGAGGTCGACGGCCCGGTGCTGCAGCCGGCCCACACCGAGGCGATGGCGAAGCAGATCGCGCCGGCGCGCAACTGGGACGAGTTGCTGCGCGTCGGCACCACCGACTTCGGCCTGGCGCACGGCGACAAGTGCCGCTTCCGCGTCAGCATCCTGACGCAGAAGGGGTCGCGCGGCCTGGTCATGCGCCAGATCCCGCAGAAGCTGATGTCGTTCGAGCAGATCGGCCTGCCCGAGTCGGTGCAGCCGCTGCTGCACCTGCACCGCGGCCTCGTGCTGGTCACCGGCCCGACCGGCTCGGGCAAGACGACGACGCTGGCGACGATGGTCGACTGGATCAACCAGAACCGCGACGTCCACATCATCACGATCGAGGACCCGGTCGAGTACTACCACACGCACAAGAAGTCGCAGGTCACGCAACGTGAGGTCGGCACCGACGTGCCGTCGTTCGCCGAGGCGATGCGCCGCGCGTTGCGCCAGGACCCGGACGTGATCCTGCTCGGCGAGATGCGCGATCTGGAGACGACGTCGGCGGCGATCACCGCGGCCGAGACCGGCCACCTGGTGTTCGGCACGCTGCACACGACCGGTGCGGCGCGCACCGTCGATCGCATCATCGACCAGTACCCGCGCGAGCAGCAGGAACAGATCCGCGCGCAGCTGTCGCTGTCGCTGGTGGCGGTGGTGTCGCAGATCCTGATCCCGTCGGCGAGCGGCGGCCGCGTCGCCGCGTTCGAGGTGATGCTGAACAACCCGGCGATCGAGAACCACATCCGCAAGTGCGAGACGTTCAAGATCCCGTCGGTGCTGCAGACCAGCCGTCGCCAGGGCATGTTGCTGATGGACGACTGCCTGCTCGACCTGTGGCGCAGCGGCCGCATCAGCAAGGAAGTGGCACTCGAGCGCGCGTTCGATCGCAAGGGGCTCGCCGTCCGCATGGGCGGCGGTGCCGCGGAGTGAGGCCATGGCACGCGAACCCGGCCAACCGCGGCGGCTGCTCGGCCAGATCCTGAAGGAGTTCGGCCTCGTCCACGAAGGCATGATCCAGGAGGCGCTGTCGATCCAGCGCGAGAAGGGCGGCCGCATCGGCGAGATCCTGGTCGGCATGCAGGCGGTGTCGTCCGGCGACGTCGTGCGCGCGCTCGCCGCCCAGTCGGGCCTCGCCTTCCACGACCTCGCGGCGGTGCCGCCGGCACAGGACGCGATCGCCAAGATCGACCTGGCGACCGCGCGCGCGTTCGGCGTGCTGCCGGTCAGCCTGCAGGGCAAGGTGCTGAAGGTTGCCATCGCCGATCCAGCCGGCGTCGCGATGTTGCAGGACCTCGGCTTCACCAGCGGCTGCGAGATCCAGGGTGTGATCGCCGACGCGGCGCTGATCCAGCAGGGGCTCGATCGCTTCTACCGCGAGGACGCTGCCGACAGCAAAGTGCGGATGAAGGAGCTGCTGCAGGAACTGCAGCAGCAGGGCGGCAAGATCGACCTCGAGGACAAGGCCGCGATGGCCTCGGCAGCCCCGGTCGTCAAGCTGCTGAACTACATCCTCTACCAGGCGATCCGCGACAAGGCCTCGGACATCCACCTCGAGCCGTTCGAGACCGACTTCAAGATCCGCTACCGCGTCGACGGGTCGCTGTTCGAACTGGAGGCGCCGCCGCCGCACCTCGCCGAAGCACTGGTCGCGCGCGTCAAGGTGATGAGCGACCTCGACATCGCCGAGACGCGCCTGCCGCAGGACGGTCGCATCGAGCTGACGGTCGGCGGCCGTTCGGTCGACCTGCGTGTGTCGACGCTGCCGACGATGTTCGGCGAGTCGACGGTGATGCGCATCCTCGATCGCAGCAACGTCTCGCTGAGCCTCGACAATCTCGGCCTGCTGCCGGAGATCCGCGCCCACCTGCGCCGCTTCGTCGACCTGCCGCACGGCATCGTGCTCGTCACCGGCCCGACCGGCTCCGGCAAGACGACGACGCTCTATGCGATGCTGAACGAGGCGAACAAGGAGGACACCAAGGTCATCACCGTCGAGGACCCGGTCGAGTACGACCTCGAAGGCATCATCCAGGTGCCGGTGAACGAGGAGATCGGCGTCACCTACGCGTCGGTGCTGCGCACCATCCTGCGCCAGGACCCGGACGTGATCCTGGTCGGCGAGATCCGCGACCGCGAGACCGCACAGACGGCGATCGAGGCGAGCCTGACCGGCCACCTGGTGTTCTCGACGCTGCACACCAACGACGCCGCGTCGGCGGTGACCCGCCTCGTCGACATCGGCATCGAGCCGTTCCTGCTGACGGCGACCGTGCAGGGCATCCTGGCGCAGCGCCTGGTCCGCCGCGTCTGCGCCGAGTGCAAGACGTTCTACGAACCGGCCGACGAGGTGCTGCGCCGGCTCGGCCTGACCCACGAGCAGGTGCTCGGCAAGAAGTTCGCCTACGGCAAGGGCTGCGAACGCTGCAACTTCACCGGCTACCGCGGCCGCATGGCGATCACCGAGATCCTCGACGTCGACGATCGCATGCGGGAGATGATCCTGCAGGGGGCCAGCACCACGGCGCTGCAGGCCGCGGCGGTCGAGGGCGGCCTCGTGACCCTGCGCGAGAACGGCCTGCGCGCGGTGTTCGACGGGGCGACGACGGCCGAGGAAGTGCTGCGCGAGACGATCACCGGTTGACGGCGGCGCATTGCCGAAGGACCCCGCCGCGGGCTAGAAGGGACGTATGAGTGCTGCCGCGTGCCCTGGTCCGGATGGCGACACCCCGTTCCGCGGGGCGGTTGCCTCGATGTTGCGCGAACTCGATCCGGATCCGGCGCGCGAAGGCCTGCGCGACACCCCGCGCCGCGTCGAGAAGGCGTTCCGCTTCTACACGTCGGGCTACGCCCAGGATCCGAAGAAGGTCATCGGCGACGCGCTGTTCGAGGCCGAGACCGACGAGATGGTGGTGGTCCGCAACATCGAGCTCTACTCGCTGTGCGAACACCACCTGGCGCCGTTCTTCGGCAAGGCGCACGTCGCCTACATCCCGGGCAAGAAGATCGTCGGCCTGTCGAAGATCGCCAGGGTGGTCGAGATCTACGCGCGGCGGCTGCAGGTGCAGGAACGGTTGACGATGCAGGTCGCCGAGGCGCTGCAGGACGTGCTCGAGCCGCGCGGAGTCGGCGTCGTCATCGAGGCTTCCCACCTGTGCATGATGATGCGCGGGGTCGAGAAGCAGAACAGCAGCACCGTCACCTCGTGCCTGCTCGGGCTGTTCCGCAAGGACGAGCGCACCCGCGCCGAGTTCTTGCAGCTGGTTCGCAGCTGATCCAAGCTCGCGGGCCGCGCAGGACCACCGATGCCGTCGCGGTCGCAGGACTCGACGCTACCGAGGGTGCCGAGCGGGAGCCGGGCGGGGGCTGCGGGAGTGCCGCGGGGAGTAGAGTTCCGCGGAGAGTGTGGTAGCAGGAGCCGGACTTGAACCGGCGACCTACGGCTTATGAAGCCGCCGCTCTAACCAGCTGAGCTATCCTGCCATCCGTTTGGGGCGGAGAAGAAAGCAGATGCCCGCGCTCGACTCAAGCAGGAAGTTGCGGCTTCCTCGCGGCGCGGCCTTGGCGAGCGGGGGACAAGATTTTGGGCGCAGGTGTAACCGGCACCGACCCCATGCCTAGATGGAGGTGCGGGTGGCATGGACCCGCAAACGAGACGAGGTGGGCTCCCTGGCTGGATTCTCCTCCTGTCCGTGTCCGACTCCTCCTGACGATCCTCCTCCAAGAGTAGTACCCCCCGGCCAGGGAGCCTTTTTTTCCTCCGCGCAGGCGTCAGTCGCCGCGCCCTCGCCGCCGTCCCCTCGGGCGCGCCGCACCTCGAAGCTGTTGCCAACGCGGTGTTGCCAACGAGCCATCGCCCACGCTACGGGGAGCGGATGACATCCTTCGATCCGAACGCCGCGGCGTCCCCTGACAGCGGCATCTTCGGCCTGTCCGACGACGTCGCCACCAGCCGGCTCGTGCTGGTGCCGGTGCCGTTCGCCGCGACCGTCTCCTACGGAACCGGCGCCGAGGCCGGCCCCGAGGCGATCCTCGCCGCCAGTCGTCAGGTCGACCTCTACGACCTGCAATACGGCCGCATCTACGAGCAGCGGCTGTGCATGGCGCCCGCCGACGAACGCATCGCGGCGCTGCATCGCACGGCGCGGGCCCGTGCCGCCGAGATCATCGAGCGCGGCGGCGCCGCCACAGGCTCGCCCGACGTCGCTGCGGTCGACGCCGCCGGCCACGAAGTGAACACGCTCGTCCACGCAGCCGTTCGTGACCTGCTGCGGCAAGGCAAGATCCCGGCGGTCGTCGGCGGCGACCATTCGGTGCCGTTCGGCGCGATCCGCGCCTGCGCCGAAGCCCATCCGGGGCTCGGCATCCTGCACGTCGACGCGCACGCCGACCTGCGCATCGCCTACGAGGGCTTCCGCTGGAGCCACGCGTCGATCATGGACAACGTGTTGCGCGAAGTGCCGCAGGTCGCGCGCCTCGTGCAGGTCGGCATCCGGGACTTCTGCGAGCAGGAACTCGACTCGATCCGCGGCAGCGGCGGCCGCGTCGTCACGCACTTCGACGGCGAGTGGCAGCGCCGCCGCGCCTGCGGCGAGACGTTCGATGCCTTGTGCCGCGAGACCGTCGACGCGCTGCCGCGCGACGTCTACGTCAGCTTCGACATCGACGGTCTCGATCCTTCGCTGTGCCCGCATACGGGAACCCCCGTACCGGGCGGGCTGGCCTTCGGCGAGGCCGTGCATCTGGTGCACGCGCTCGTCTCGCGGGGGCATCGAATCGTCGGTTTCGACCTCGTGGAAGTGGTGCCCGGTGACGACGAGTGGGATGCGAACGTCGCCGCGCGGCTGCTCTACAAGATGTGCGGCGCTGCCTTGGTCGCCCGCTGACGCGGCGAAGCGTCTGCTCACCTCAAGAAGGCCAGCAATCGGAACCGATGTGCTCGCGGTCACGCGAAGCCCATGTCCATCTCAGCTGGCGTCGAGAATCTCGGGGGTCTGATCCAGCGCCTGCGCCAGGAGGGTGTTGGTGCGCTCCGCGCGGTCGTCGAACGACTGCGCGGCGTCGAGATCGACGCACGCGGGGATTCGCTCGACGAGCTGTCGCGGCTCTGCCGGGTCGCGGCGGACGCACTGCAACAAGTCGGTGACGCCGGGTTCCCGGCCCATCGTGGGGCCTTGCTGGAGCACCTCGACCGCGTGGTCGACTACGCCGAGCGGTGCAGCGATTCGCTGCAGAAGGGCCAGGATGCCAGCGCCCTGGTGCCGCCGCCGATCCTGACCGTGCCGGACGCAGAGGATGCCCGCCACTTCGCAGAGACGGTCGGCATGTTCGTCTCGCACGCGATCGGGGCCGTCGCCGAGCTCGAAGAGGAAGTGCTCGCGATCGAGGCCAGCGAGAAGCCGGCCGAGACCATCGCGGGCATCCGCCGGACGGTTCACACGATGAAGGCGGAGTTCGGCGTGCTCAACATGACCGGGCCGCAGAAGCTCTGTCATCAGATGGAGACGACGATCGACGCCTGCACCGAGAACGGGGCGGCGTTCCCGGTCGAGATGATGCTGCATTGCGTCGACGCGCTGAAGCAGCTCCTCGATGCGCTGCAGCGCGATGTGCGCTCCGAGATGGGTGACGTCGAGCCGCTGCTGGCCAAGCTTAGGAAGATCGCTGCTGCGGCCCTCGCGGCATCGTCGCCGGAGACGCCGGTCGAGATGAAGGTCGGCGGCGAGTTCGCCGACAGCCTGCCGGAGTTCATCACCGAGGCGCGCGCCCACCTCTCGGACGCCGAAGCGGCGATGGTGGCGTTGTCCAGCGAGCCGGACAACGACGAGAACATCAATCTGACGTTCCGCGCGTTCCACACGATCAAGGGCGTCGCCGGGTTCCTCAACCTGACGCCGCTGGTGGAGCTGGCCCACGTCTCCGAGACGCTGCTCGACGGCGCTCGCTCGCATCGCTTCGCGGTGACGCCGAACGACATCGATCTCGTGCTGGCGGCCGGCGACATGATCCAACAGATGATCGCTTCGCTCGAGGGCAAGCCGGGCCCGGGGCAGCGCGAGTGGGAGGAACTGATCGGCAAGCTGCAGGGCGCCGCCAGCCGCAGCCCCGGGGCTCCGCCGGCCAGTCAGGAAGCTCCATCGGTGCCGAGTGCGCCGCCGGCGAAGGTCGAGGAACCGAGCCCCGCGCCGGCGTCCAGTCGCGAGCCCGAGCCCGACGAGGCGGCGGCTCTGAAGAAGGAGGAGGCAGAGCCGCGCACCGTGCTGCAGCCCAAGGCTCCGCCGGAGGCCGACCACGGCGACCACAAGGCCGCGCGGGTCGAACGCACGATCAAGGTCAGCACCACGCGCCTCGACATGCTGGTCGACATGGTCGGCGAGCTGGTCATCGCCCAGTCGATGGTGCTCCAGGATCCTGCGATCCAGCGCCTGGACAGTCAGTCGTTGACCCGCAACATCGGCCAGGTCGGCAAGATCACTCGCGACCTGCAGGAGGCGGCGATGTCGCTGCGCATGGTCACGGTCAAGGCGACGTTCCAGAAGATGGCGCGCCTCGTGCGCGACGTCGCTGGCAAGGCCGCCAAGAAGGTCGCGCTGTCGATCACCGGTGAGGACACCGAGCTCGACCGCAACGTCGTCGAGCAGATCTCGGACCCGCTGGTCCACATGATCCGCAACGCCATCGACCACGGCATCGAGTCGCCGGAGGATCGGCGGGGCAAGGGCAAGAACCCGGAAGGGCACCTGTCGCTGAGCGCCTACCACCAGGGTGGTTCGATCGTCATCGAGATCAAGGACGACGGCCGCGGGCTCGACAAGCAGAAGATCGCCAAGAAGGCGATCGAGAAGGGGCTGCTGCCCGCCGACACCAACCCGGCGCAGATGACCGATGGCGAAGCGTTCAACCTGATCTTCCTGCCGGGCTTCTCCACGGCCGAGAAGGTCACCGACCTCAGCGGTCGCGGCGTCGGCATGGACGTAGTCCGCCGCAACATCGAAGCGCTGCGGGGCAAGATCGAGATCGACAGCGTGGTCGGCAAGGGCACGACCTTCCGCATGCGCCTGCCGCTGACGCTGGCGATCATCGACGGCATGGTCGTGCGCGTCGGCAACAACCGCTACGTGGTGCCGACGCTGTCGATCGAGCAGAGTTTCCGGCCGGCGGCCGACGACGTGCACCACCTCGTCGACCGCGGCGAATGCGTGCACGTGCGCGGCACCGTGCTGCCGGTCTATCGCCTGAAGGAGATCTTCGGTCAGACCGACGGTCTCGACGATCTCGCCCAGGGCATCCTGATCGTGGTCGAGGCCGACAGCCAGCGCAGTTGCCTGTTCGTCGACGAGATCCTCGGGCAGCAGCAGGTCGTCATCAAGTCGCTCGGCATGCCGCGCGACCGCGTCACCGGTCTCTCCGGCGGCGCCATCATGACCGACGGGCGCGTCGCCTTGATCGTCGACGTCGGCACTTTGGTCGAGTCCGCACTGAGCATCCAGTAGAGGCAGAACCGCACATGAGCACCACACTCACGGTCCCGGTGATGGGCACCCAGGCTGGCTTCGCGACCGGCAAGTTCCTGTCCTTCCAACTGTCGAAGGAAGAGTACGGGATCGCCATCCTCAAGGTGCGCGAGATCATCGGCATGGTGGACGTGACCCCGCTGCCGCGCACGCCCGACTTCGTGCGCGGGGTCGTGAACCTGCGCGGCCGGATCATCCCGGTGATCGACCTACGCCGGAAGTTCGGCATGGCCCCTGCGGAGCTCACCAACGAGACGTGCATCGTCGTCGTCGACGTCGGTCGCGACGCCGAGAGTGCGTTCCGCGTCGGCTGCATCGTCGACACGGTGAGCGAGGTGCTGACCATCGGCGCCGAGCACTTCGAGGCGACGCCGCGCTGCGCGAACGCCGCCGGCGATTACATCGCCGGCCTCGCCAAGCTGAAGGACCGCGTGCTGATCCTGCTGGACATCGAGCGTGTCATCGGGGACATCGACCCGACGGCCCTGGCCCAGGGGAGCTGAGTTCGTGGCAGAGTCCGGCAGCAGCAACGGCGTCGTCGTCGGCGTCGCCGACATGGCGGTTGCTCGCGAGGGCCAAGGGCAACTGATCACCTATGCCCTTGGTTCCTGCATCGGCCTGTCCGCCTACGACCCGGTTGCCAAGGTCGGCGGGCTGCTGCACTACATGCTGCCACAACCGTCGGACCAGGCGGACCCGAAGGCGCTGAAGCCGTTCATGTACGCGTCGACCGGTATCCCGTCGCTGTTGCGCAAGCTGCTGGACGCGGGTGCCGTGCAGGCGCGGCTCGTGTTCTGCGCCGCGGGCGGCGCCGAGATCCTCGAAGGTGCCGCGCACATGGCGATCGGCAAGCGCAACCGCACGATCCTGCGCAAGGTGCTGTGGAAGCTCGGGGTGTCGCTGGCCGCCGAGGACACCGGCGGCAGCATCGCCCGCACGATGTCGTTGCACCTGTCCAAGGGCGAAGTGCGCGTGCGCACGCGCGAGAACGACGGCGTGCTGTGGGCACCTGGAATGAAGGTCGTCGTGTCGCGGAGCCTCGAATCATGAAGTATCGCATCCTGATCGTCGACGATTCCCCGCTGCTGCGCGCCACCGCGCGCCGCGCCGTGCTGCAAGCCGGTGCGACGCCCGCGCTGGTGCGCGAAGCGCAGAACGGCAAGGAGGCCCTGGACCTGCTGGCCGAGGAACCCGCCGACGTGGTGCTGCTCGACATCAACATGCCCGTCATGGACGGGTTCCAGTTCGTCGAGGCGAAGGCGAAGATCCCGGCACTGGCCGCGACCAAGGTCGCGCTGGTGACGACCGAGGGCAATCGCAAGCGTCTCGATCGCATGAGCCAGCTCGGCGTCGAGCACTACCTGCGCAAACCCTTCGAGCCGGAGGAACTGCGCAGCCTGGTCAAGGCCTTGTTCGAGGAGAAGTGAACATGGCGATGAACGCGGTAACCGCCGACTCCTTCGCGGGGCTGGTCGCCCTGGCTCTCGAACGCATGGCGTTCTTGATCACCGAGCCGGTCGACCAGGCCGCGGCGGAGGTGCTGGTGAAGGCGGCGGCACACGCCGCCATCGAGATCAAGGGCAGCGAGCGCCACGTGCTGTGCGTGTCCGCCACGCCCGGCCTCGTGCGCGAGGTCGCGTCGGGCATGATGGGCGTGGACGCGGACGAGATCGACGTCGACGACCACGGCCGGGCGACGGTGGGCGAGCTCGCCAACATCCTCGGCGGGGAGCTCGTCATGCTGATGACGAGCGGCGAAGGAGAGATGGCGCTCGGCCTGCCGCGCGAGGTCACCGACGAAGAGGCCGGGCAGCTGCTGGATCGAGCGTCCGAGAACGGCTTCTCCTGCGTAGTCGGCAGCGACGCCTGCATGCTGCTGGTAGCCGTGCACTGCGCCTGATCGACGCCCCAGGGCCGCCGGCGCGCGAAGCGTCTTGCTTCGCGGTCGGCGCCGCTGCAACGTGGCGCGGCGATGATCCCGCCCACGACCTTGTTCGCCGCGCGCGAGCGTGTGCTGG
>CANGSN010000019.1 GCA_947455805.1 Planctomycetota bacterium | reverse complement strand
GGCGCCGGCAAGACGACGCTGCTGCGCACGCTGGTCGGCGCGCTGGCGCCCGATCGCGGCCGCATCGAACTCGAAGGCCGCCCGCTGGCGGAATGGCCCGGGCGTGCGCGCGCGCGGCAGCTGGCGTTCGTGCCGCAGGGCGTCGACACGCCGTTCGAGTTCACCGGCCGCGAGCTGGTGACGATGGGACGGCATCCGCACCGCGGCCGCGGCGAGGCGCTGCGGCCGGACGATCTGGCGGCGATCGAACGCGCGCTGACGATGGTCGACGCGCTGGCGTTCGCCGATCGGCGCGTGACGACGTTGTCGGGTGGCGAACAGCGGCGCATCGCCGTCGCGCGCGCGCTGGCGACCGAGGCGCCACTGCTGTTGCTCGACGAGCCGACGAACAACCTCGACCTCGAGCACGCGCTGCAGCTGGTCGGCATGCTCCGGCGTTTCGCGGCCGCCGGTCGCGGCGCGCTGGTGGCATCGCACGACCTGAACCTGCTGGCGCCGGTGTGCGATCGCGTGGTGCTGCTGCACCAAGGGCGCGTGTTCGCCGACGGGCCGCCGGAGCAGGCGCTGTCGAGCGAGGCGCTCACGGTGGTGTTCGGCGTGCGCGGCGAAGCGGCGAGCGGCTACTTCCCGCGCGTGTTTCGTCTGCCGGAAGGGCGCTGACGAGCAACCTGGGCTGATTCGTTCTGCGGGCGAATGCACAACCAAGCTTGGCGCATCGTCGTGATGGTCAGCCGGGGGCGATGCGAGGCGTGCGGCGCAGATGGCGCAGGGTCAGCCAGGTGCCGAGCCCGATCGTCGCGGCGCGGCTGAGGTTGGCCCACAGTCCGCCAGCGGCGTCGGGTGCCAGTGCGAACACCATCCAGGCGCCGTTCATGACCGCGTGCAGGCCGATCGTGGTCCAGAGGTTCCACTCGTGGGCGCGCAGGATCCAGGCGTACCAGACGCCGCCGGCAGTGGGGACCAGGAAGACGCCCATGTGCTGGCTGTCGAGCGACGAGTTCCACGGCACGTGCATCGCGCCGAACAGCAGGCCGGCCAGGATCGTGGTGGGCCAGAACGGAGCCAATCCTCCGCGCACGGCGATGCCGACCAGCGTGGCGCGGAAGCACAGTTCTTCGACGAACGGGGCGATGACGGTTCCGCGCAGGGTGTCGAAGTCGCAACGCACCGTGGTGCGTCCGATGAAGCCGAGGACCAGCATCGGCAGGCCGGCGATGGCGGCGAAGGCCAGGCCGCGCGGCAGCGAGCCAGTGAGGCCGAGGCCCGCGAGGGTGCGCCGCGGGCCGTAGGCGATGGCAGCGGCGGCGAGGCAGGCGAGCACCAGCAGCAGCGATGTGTCGAGGTTGCGCACCGGCTCCGAGACCCCGAGTTCCTGCAGCCAGAGGTGGATGTCCACGTAGAAGCCGACCTCGCCGCGCAGCCGCGTGAACACCAGCGTGCCTAGGGCCAAGCCCAGCGCCAGCAGTGCGCGGGGACGGTTCGCTGGCCCTAGGAGCGGCTCACCGCCCACGCGGGAAGTCCTCTTCGCGCAGCAGGAACGGCTGGAAGCGTTCGCGCCAGTGTGCTGGCACCGGGCACTTCTGCATCGTCGCCATGTCGACCGTGGCGGTGCGCACGCGGGCGCGGCACAGCGGCCGCGGATCGTCGCCGCGCGTCATCCAGAAGCCGAACTCGACCGAGCCGTTGCCGAGGTGCAGCACGCCGAGGTGGACCCACGGTTCGTCGCCGTAGCGGATCGGCGCGAAGAACTCGGCTTCGAGCTTCACCGCCGGGAAGCCGAGCTTGTCGTCGTGCAGCACCTGCGGGTAGGGCCGGCCGAGCCCGTCGCTCCACCAGTCCTCGAAGGCGCAGTGGAAGTAGTGAAGCAGCTTCGGGTAGTAGGCGATGCCGGCGTCGTCGATGTCGCCGAAGCGGTAGCGCAGGCGGGTGCGGAACGTCATGCCGAGGCGCCGCCCGCGCGCTGGGCCCCGGCCGGCTCCTCGTCGCGGTTGCGGTCGGTGTTGCGCGAGCAGAAGTCGTGCAGGCCCTGCACGTCCTTCGGCAGCTGCGCGTGGCGCTGCAGCTGGGCCAGCAGCACGTCGATCGTCGCCTGCGTGTCGGCTTCGGCCGAGTGCGCGCCTTCGAGTTCGCGCCCGCAGTAGTGGCGGACCGCGGCGCCGAGGTTGCGCGGGCCCATCAGGAAGCGGTCCCAGGTCGTCTCGCAGGCGTTGAACAGCACCTTCACGTCGACCTGGCGGCGCCCCTTCATGTCGAAGGCGATGCCGTGGCGCTTGCACTCCTCGAGCCAGAGCGGGATGTCGTAGTGGATCTGATTGAAGCCGCCGAGGTCGCTGTCGCCGAGGAACGCCACCAGCTCCGCGCCGAGCTTGCGCAGCGGCTGTGCCGGCTTCTTGCCGCCGTCGCCGAACAGCCCGCAGGCGTCGGCGGAGTGGATGCCGGTGACCTTGGTCGCGCCCTTGCTGAGCGCGATGCCCGGGTTGACCGGGCGGACCAGCGACTCGCGGCGGCCGTCGGGCAGCAGGCGCACGAACGCCAGTTCGACGATGCGGTCGTTCTTGATGTCGAGGCCAGTGGTCTCGAAGTCGAGGAAGACGATGGGGCGGTTGAGTTGGAGCAGCATGGCAGCAGGGACCGCACATCGCGCGAGCTGACCGGCTCGTGACCGTCGCGATGTGACCAGCCCGCGCATTCTGCGCCGCCATGGGGGCAGCACAAGCTCGCTCCGGAACGGATCGGGTCGGGCCGGTGACAGCTCAGGCCGGCCAGCGCGCGGCGAGCGGCTGCAGGCTGCGTTCCCACTGCTGGCAGCCGCCGCGTTCGTGCTCCAGCTGCTGGAATTGCTGCACCCAGTCGAGCTGGTCGTCGGCCGGCACCGAGGCGTCGCAGGCCGGGAACAAGCACTGCTCCTCGATCTCGGCGATGCGCGCCAGACGCGCGCAGACCTGGTCCACGGTCTCGGCGAAGCCTCGCTGCTCGTCGGCCGACAGGGGCTCGATCGGCTCCCAGAACAGCACCAGCGAGTGGGTCAGCGTCGTGATCTCCTCGTGCAGCCGCAGCAGTTCGCCGACCATGCCAGCGCACGCGTCGTCGCCGCGCATCGCCACGGCCGGCCACAGGGCTTCGGCCTCCTTGCGCATGTGCACGGCCAGCACGAAGTCGCGCAGGAAGCGCAGCACGAGCGCGGTGTCGTCCGCGGGCAGGGGGGCGCCGGTGCGCACGTGGTCCGCGATCGCCTGCAGCAACCGGGCGCCAAGCGCGATCACCTGGTGGTCCGCGCGCAGGTTGTCGGTTGGGCGAAGCATGCGGAACCGGAGTTGGGCATTGGGCCCGTTCATTCCGGGCCCGACAACCGTCCGCATCGGCGAAAGTTTCGACATGCCCTCAGCTGCCCTTGCCGCCTGCGTGGAAAGATGGCGAACAAAATCTGAACTCTTCCGGTTGCGTTAGCCAAACAAATGGCTAAACTGATGCGAACCATCCACGAACGAGGCTGACCATGAGCGCGACGCAGGACCTCCTCCCCTTCCCCAAGCACGACAGCAAGCCCGTCCCGGTCGCTCCCAGCAGGGCGCCCACGATGGTGACTCGCCCGCTGGCGAAGCCTGCCAAGGCGTTGCTTGCCGATGGGCGGACCCCTCCCATGGGCAGGCCAGCAAGGATGTTGGAGCAGTCGCGTTCGGTCCCGCAGGGTGGAGCGAGGGCCAGTGTGAAGCGGGCCGGTGCGAAGTTCGCCCAGGCCCGGTTCGCCCGGTCGGTCGAGCTGGCGGGGTCGTGCCTGCTGATCGTGACCTTCCTCGCTGCCGCCCTGTTCCTCTGAGGCGGAACCCAAGTTCGCTCGGTGTTTGATTCCCAAACGTCCCGCGAACATGATCGTGCCTCAGGTTCGTGTCGAGCTACCCCAGGAGATGATGCTGTGAAGCTGATGCTTACGGAAAAGCAGATTCGCGTGCTGCGCTACTTCCGTGACTACCGTCGGGAACGCGGCATCGCACCGACCCTGGACGAAGCGGCGCAGGCGCTCGGTGTCAGCAAGATCACGATCCACGAGCACCTCAACCAGCTGACGCGCAAAGGGGCCATCCACCGCGATCGCGCCAAGGCCCGTGCGGTGGCGATCCTCCACGATCCCGACGCCGAGAACGACGTGCTCGCCTCCAGCGCCGTCCCGAGTCTGCCGCTCGTCGGCATGATCGCGGCAGGGCGTCCGATCGAGGCTCTCGAAGATCGCCAGGAGATCCCGCTGACGGACCTGGTGCCGACGGGCGATCGCTTCTACCTGCTGCGCGTGCGCGGCAAGTCGATGATCGAGGACCACATCGACGACGGCGACCTGGTCGTGGTGGAGCGACGCGAGACGGCCAACGATGGCGACATCGTCGTCGCCATCCTCGAGGACGAGGAAGCCACGCTGAAGCGCTTCTACCGTGAGAGCAACGGCATGATCCGGCTGCAGCCGGCCAACGCGACCATGGAGCCGATCTTCACCTCGCGCGTGCAGTTGCGCGGGGTGGTCCGCGGGGTGGTGCGTCGCTTCCGCTAGCGAGTGAGGTTTTGCTGATGCCCCAGCCTCCCGGACGCAAGCAGAAGGGGCCGTTCGTCGACCAGTGCGAGAGCGGCAAGCATGCGTGGTGCCGCTGCGAGCGCAGTGGTCGCTACCCCTACTGCGACGGCACGCACCGAGGATCGGACATCACTCCGATCAAGGTCGTGCTGGACAAGCCTTGCACCGTGATCTGGTGCGCGTGCGGCACGAGTGCCAACAAGCCGTACTGCGACGGCTCGCACACCAGGTTGTGACGGGCTGCGAGTCGGTGCGCCAACGCACTGCGCCGCCTCGCAGTTCTCCTCAGGACTTCGGCGGGGCCGCAGGCGCAGGCAGCCACGCTTCGCGCAGCGCGGTCGCCTCTTCGTTCGCCTTCTCGTCGACTGCCAGCGCCACCGTCCCCGGTCCTTTGGCCGGCGTCGCACTCCGGGTCTGCACGACACCACGCCGGCTGATCAGAACCTGCAGCGGTTGGTCCACGCGTGCCACCGCTTGGAACACGTCCTGCCAACGGCTGCTGTCCACGCGCAGGCTGTCGATGGCCAGGATCTCGTCTCCGGCTTGCAGCCCCGCGGCGCTGGCAGGAGAGCCGGCCGTGACCGAGGCTACCGTGGTCTGCCCCGAGTCGAACTGCAGGCCGAGGTAGGGGCGCTCGGTCTCGCGGGTGTCCAGCTTCACGCCGAACGCGTGCAGCAGCGGCGCCAGCTCGGGATCGAAGCACTCGTTCACCAGCTGGCGAACCTGTTGGGCCACGGTGTCGTCCGCTTCCGTCGCGAACGCAGCCCACACGTCCTCCTCCGTGAGGCCGCGTCCTGCTCCATAGGTGGCGTCGAACAGGCGGCGGAGCACGTCGTCGAGGCTGCGTTTCCCTTGCGTGCGGCGACGAACGTGCAGGTCCATGCACATCGCCGCGATCGACCCGTTGACGTAGTAGTTCTGCGACGAGTTGCGCGTGTTCTCGTCTGGGCGATACAGGCGGATCCAGGCGTCGTAGCTCGAGTCCGCGAGACTGAGCCGCAGGCGGCCCGGGTTGCCCGACAGGGTCTGGATCGACTTGGCCAGGACCCCCAGGTAGTCCGCGCGACTCGTCAAGCCCGCGCGGAAGCACAGCAGGTCGTCGTAGTAGGCCGTCCAGCCCTCGAGCAGCCAGAGCAGGCGCGTGTAGTTCTCGTTCTCGTAGTCGTAGCGCCAGAACTCGACGGGCCGCATGCGCTTGACGTTCCAAGCGTGGAACAGCTCGTGGGCGGCGAGTGCGAGGAACTCACGGTAGCCGCGCTCGCTGTGCAACGACGTCCGCGCGGCGAGCAGAACCGTCGAATCGGAGTGCTCCAAGCCGCCGTGGCCGTCGGCGGTGAACAAGCACAGGAACGAGTAGCGCGCGTAGGGCAGCTGCCCCTGGAACACGGCGGCCGCGGTTTCGACGACGCGCTGCAGGTCGCCGAGCAACTTGTCCGGGACCGGCACCGTCGCGAGGCCGTCGAGCACCACTTCGTGCTCGATCCCGCGCGACTGCCAGCGCTGGCGAATCAGGCGGCCGGCCAGGAACGGCGCGTCGTAGGCGCGCTCCATGGACTCGGCGAGAAGCGCCACGCGATGCACGCCGGTGGGTGCTCGTCCCGCTGGCTCCGTCGTTCGCAACGCGCAGGCGAAGTCCCAGCCGTCGGGAAGATCGACGGTGATGCGGGCGGTCAGGGTGTCACCACCGACGGGCCACAGCAGCACGCAGGCGTGGTTCCAGAACGCGTGCTCCCCGGTGACGTCGGCGGTGCGAACCGTGAGTTCGTGCGCGTAGACCCGGTAACGGAGTCGAACCCTCCGGGTCGAGGCGAGGCAGCTCACCGCGAAGCGGTTCTTGCTGGCCTTCTTGCACGCGAGGATGGCGCCGGAGTCGGAGTCTTCGGCCTGCACCTGGGAGAGGTGCCGGGAGAACTCGCGGACGAGGTAACTGCCAGGCGTCCACGTGGGCAGGAACAGGAGCAAGTCGCTGCCGGTTGCGCCTGGCTGCGAGGAGGTCTCCAACTCGAGGCACACCAGCACCTCGCTGGCTGCTGGGGACGGGGTGAGCAGAAACTCCAGGTCAGGCAAGCGATGGCTCCAAGTGACGCTTCGGCTCGACGTATCGGACCACCGGTTTGGACGCTTTGGGGCGCGGGGCTCGGTCCGCCAGCCGACGGCCAAGGCGGATCCGGCCGACTTCGGTCCCGCCGCAACACCTTCCAGCCGCAGCACCTACCGATTCGGACGCGCCGAAAGCAATGCTCCGTCGGAGCTTACGGTCGATGCCCCGATCGGATGACCTGCGGCGCCTGCAGTTTGATGCCAGCGATCGCTGGCAAGCTCGGTGACTGGGAGATGGCGCGCCCGAGAGGATTCGAACCTCTGACCTGCGGCTTCGGAGACCGCCGCTCTATCCAGCTGAGCTACGGGCGCCCGCCCTCGTATTATCGGGGCCGGGTAGGAAACACAACCGGACTGGCGTTACCATGGAGATTCCTGCGGCAAGGTCCCTGGTGCCGGTTTCCGTGGCAACCTACCTCCGCTAGCCTGCTAGACTGCGTCACCCCTCATGCTCGGCAAAACCGCGTTATCGCTGTTGGCCGTGAGCGGCGCCCTGGCTCTCGCCTGGGGGTCGCCGGCCCCGCTGCAGGTGCACGCCACGCCGGGTGGGGAACTCGACGGCTTGGTCGACAGCGACGGGGACTTCCTGCCGGACATTGTCGAGTGGGCTGCGTTGACCAGCAGCGTGAGCGCCGACACCGACGGGGATCTCGTGGGGGACTTCGTCGAGTTCGTGCAGAAGGGGCGGCCGCGCGAACCAGGGGCTCCATTGCCCACCGACCAGGAGATGCGCGTCATCGTCACCGGGTCCGAGCCCGGTGCAGGCGATGGGCTGACGTGGCTCCACGTGTTCGTGCGCGTGCTTGGCTCCAGCCGGAGCGTCACTTCGTTCACCACCTGGCTCGAGCTGCCGTCGTTGCCTGGGGTGCACATTCCGTTCGATGCGTTCGCCAGCGGTGTGGCGCACGTCTCGCAGCGAACCACCTCTGCCGATGGGACCTGGCTCTCGTTCTCGGTGCCCCTCGTCGACGCGCAGGTTCTGGCCGCGGTTTCGCCACTGACGGTGCGTGCTGCCTCGACGGTGAACGGCCGCGCGATCGAGTCGGGTGTCACCGTCTTCGACGTGCAGGGGCAGCTGAGCTCCCTGGTGCCGTTCGGCGACGGTTTTGCCCTGCAGAGCCTGGTCATTCCGCAATACGTCGGTGGCACACTCTCGAACCGGGTGTGTGTGCTCGATCTGACGGAAGCCGGGAGTGGCCCAGGTGGCACCGTATTCGAGGTCGCGAACGCCACTTGCGAAGACTGCAACGATGTCGAGTGCAGCTCGCAGTGTCCGCAATCCGTCGGCTGGGTCGTGACGATCCCGGGCGGACTCACGGGTTTGGGGCTGGCCAACTGATTCCGGCTGCGTGCGAGGAGATTCCGCTCCACTGCTGCTGAGCGCATCGGAACCCTCGGATCATCAAGGCTTTGCGGGCGCTGCCGCCGTTTTGACGGAACCTGGAGCGTCGCCAAAACGTCACAACGCTCGTGGAGCTTCTCCGTGATCCCGATGCCGACCTGATCGAAGCCTGCCGGCACCCTGGCAGCGAGCGCTTCGAGGCGGCCTTCGAGGAGCTCTTCTCGCGCTACCGCGAACGCGTCTATGCGATCGCATTCCGGGTTTTGGGCAATGCCGGGGATGCGCTCGACGTGGTGCAAGAGAGCTTCGCGCTCGTCTTCCGGAAGCTCACCACGTTCCGCGGTGGTTCGCTGTTCAGTACGTGGCTGTTCCGGATCGTGGTGAACTCGAGCATCGATCATCGCCGCAAGATCGCCAGCCGCGATCCTTCGCGGGTCGAGTCGAGCGATGACCTCGAAGTCGCTGACGAGCAACCCGGGCCCGTCGATCGCGCCGAAACGAAGGAGCTGGCCGGACAAGTGCAGACGGCCATCGACGCCCTCAGCCCGAAACTGCGGGCCATCCTGGCGCTCCGCTACCTCGAAGACATGTCCTACGAAGAACTGGCCGCGACGCTCGGGTTGTCGTTGGGCACTGTGAAATCGCGCTTGGCGCGCGCCCACCTCGCTCTCGAACAAGTCGTCCGTACTCGCTTTCCCCAGCTCGACCTGGGCGGCGCGGCCATTCCTCCCGCGGAGGAAGTCGGATGAGTCGTCACCCGAATCGGGCAAGGGAGAACGGTCAACGAGGGCTGTCGCCCGCGGTTCCATCGGCTTGCCACCGGTTCCTCGCCGACCGACTGGTTGGAGCGCTCGAGTCGGGACGATCGCACCTGGCCGACTGCTCCTCGTGCCGAACGAGGGTCGCCGCTGCGGAGCGCCTGGCCGCGATGCTCCGGCTGCGTCCTGCCGTGCCGCAGGAGCTGGCATCGGCTGATCTCCTCGAGGGCGTCTACGAGCGCGCCATCGAAACGATGGAGCAGGTGCCGCTGGTCGCAGAGATCGGGCGCGGGATCCAGACTCCAGCCTCCGAACTCGCAGAGCACCCGGCCAGCTTGTTGGAGTCGTCGACCGCCGAGGCGATCCTCTCGCAGCCTCCGATGCCGTCGGACGTGACCTGGGCACGTGTCCGGCAGTCGGTGCGGGCCGAGGCGCAGACCTTCCTCTCGCGGCACCTGGTCCTCCGTCGACTACCCTTCGCCATGGCGATCGTCGCGGCGTCGGTCGTCATCACCTTCGTCGTGCGTGGCACGGGCGAGCACCTGCCAACGATCACGTTCTCCGATCTGGCGTCACCGCCGTCCTTGGAGATGACCGTCCTGCGGCACGGCCCAGGCCATTGACGGCGTGTCGCTTTCCTCGTCTCCTCGCCACTTCCCTCGTTCGTCCAATCCCATGATCGTCTCCCATCTGACCCGACTGTGCTCGCCATTGCGCGCTGCCAGCTCGTTCGTTGGCTGGGTAGCGGCTTGCGTGATGACGGTCGGTTTGGCCACTGCCCAGGCTCCGAAGGTCAAGTCGGCTTCGGCCTCGATCGTGCAGATCCCGACCTTCAGCTCGATCGAGTCGGCCGACCGGTCGACGGATCGAACGACCGTGCAGCTTCGTAGATTCCGTGATGCTGCCGGTGTGGTCGTGGCGGTCCGCGAACTTTTGGTCGTGGATGCGCAGACGCTGCAGGCGCAGGCTCATTCCCTCACCTTCCTGGGTGTCGACGGGCACTTGCCCGGCTCTGCAGTCAGCCAGAAGTGGCAGCAGACCTACGCGAAGCTCGCAAACCTCTACTTCGAGCAGAGCTTCCACGTTCGCAACCTGACCAAGGCCCAGGCCAACTACACGCTCCACGACATCGGACCGTCGGTGCGCGCGGGTCGCGGTGCGCGACGGACGGTGGTGTTTCCAAGCCAGCTGGACAAGTCGATCTGGCTGCTGGACGTGGATTGCGCCACCGGGCTGGTGCTCTACGCCGTCGAGTTCGACGTGCAGCTTCGCGTCTTGTCGGAAGTGGAAGTCGTGACCTTCTCGGCGTCCGCGTCGCTGCCCCTGGTCACGGTGTCGTCTCAGGCCGCCACGTTCGGCTCGGCCGCCGCCCAGCTGGGCAACCCGGTCGGGCTCGTGAACCCGGCCAACCATGCGGTTGCCGAGTATTCGCTGCACAAGGTCGAGGTCCGGGTCGATCCGTGGAACGGCCAGCAGAAGCTCGTCCTCGGCTACTCCGATGGTATCGATCAGTTCTTCGTGACGCAGAGGCCGGGATCCCTGGATCCCTTCGCCGGACTGCCGGGAGCGGGCACCCTCGACGCGGGCAGCACGATCGCCCGGTATCGCGACCAGGCGATGACGGCCCTGATGTTCTGGGACGACGGGGTCGCCTTCGAAGTGACTGGCAGCGGGGCGCTGCAGCGGCTCGACGATCTCGCGAAGCAGATCTACGCGCAGGCCTTGTCGCAGTAGTTCTCCGTTCGTTGGGAACGGAACTCCGAGGAATGGAGCGGAGCCACCGGCATCGCCGTCGAGCCCGACCGTTGCGGTCGTCGGCTGCCGCCGGGCGGTCCGGGCCCGTTCTCCGGCGTCGCCTGGCTGGCGTCGGCTTTTTCCGACGCCGTCCAGACCTGCCGACGTTCCCGTCGTGCGATCGCGACGATCCTCGTGCTGGGCTGCGAACGCCGTCGGGGGGAAGAGCGTTGCCACGGGAGCGTTCCGACATTCGACACTTGGCACGTCGGCTGCTGTGAGGGTGGACGATCAACCGCTGAGGTCACGAATGGACGCCGAAAAGAACGACACCCCCAAGTTGCCGGAAGCCCTGAGTTCTACGGAGTATCGCGCTCGATTGACCACGAAGCTCAACTGCCTCATCGCAGTGCTGGAGGTGGCGATCGCAAAGATCACCAAGAGCATGGAGGTACCCGGTGCCAACGAGGATCGTCTGACCAAGATCCGCGGCAATCTCGAGAACACCCTGTCGATCTGCCAACGCGCTCGCCAGACACTCGATCGCGCGAGCGGCAGCAAGTCGTTGGCGGTGCGTGGTGAATCTCGCAACGCCATGTCGGCTCGCGACTACGTCGAACTGACCAGCATCGACGAGTATCGCAAGTTCCGGCGCATGGAGCCGATCACCCGCGACGAGCTTTCTGCGATCGACTTCGACGAGCTGGCGCGACGGCTCACCGAGTCCTGACGCACCCGAGTCGCCCCGAGGCCGCAGCGAGCATGTGGTTGGTCGCCGATTCCAGGTGGGCTGCGTCACGGCTCTTCATCGTGGGCCAACTGCCGATGTGGTCGCAGTTGCGAGCCAACCGCGCTCGCCGGAGCACTGGCTTGCCGTCAAGGAGCCTTCACCGCGTTCCGGCCGAATGCCGATCCTGGGTCGGGAACGGGCATGACCACAGCACTGATCGGCAAGCAGGTTGCGGTAGCGAACAAGGCCAGGGTTGCGTGGATTGCGTCGGCTGCAAATCCGACGCTCGATACGCTCTTTCGCCGGCTGTCTCACGAGTTGCGAACTTGCGAATCGTGGGACGAGTTCGCCAGGGTCGGTGCCGAGGCACCCTTCGACCTCGTCCTGTGTGACGAAGGACATGCTGCTTCACGGCCTGAGTCGGCGCTCCCGTCGTTGGTCGTGAACGAGACGGGGCAGCAGATCCACGGGCTCGGCGCGATCGCCGTCGGTGCCATCGAATCGGTCCTGCCAGCGTTCGTCGTTCTCTGCCTCGAACTGGCGGACGTCAGGGGCCGACTTCGCGATGCGAGACGTCTCATGGACGGGTTGCACACCGGCAGCGCCCTCCTCGGCAGCACTCCGGTGATGCGTCGTCTGCAGGGGACGCTCAGTCGTGCCGCGGACTGCGACGTGACGACGTTGATCGAAGGGCCGGTCGGTTCTGGTAAGTCTCTCGTGGCTCGCATCATCCACTGCAAGAGTCGCCGGGGCGGAGCGCCGATCGCGGTGGCGGATGCCGCAGAGCTGACGCCGGAGAACCTGGCCCGCGTGATCGATGCCTCGCGAAGCACGACCCTGGTGATCGAAGACGTGGACGAGCTGCCGCAGGCGTCGCAGGCGTCGCTCGTGCGGCACCTGAAGGAACGGAACGCGAAGCAGCAGGCGCCGCGGATCGTCGTGACGACCTCGGCCCACCTGCCCGAGATGGTGGCGAAGGGTGGGTTCCGCGAGGATCTGCTCTACCGATTGCACGCCTTCCCCATCGTCGTTCCCGCGCTGCGTGAGCGGCTCGAGGACATCCCGTCGCTCGCTGCGAACATCCTGCAGGCCAGCGTCCAGGTTCAGGGCGCCACGGCGACCACGTTCACGCCGTCCGCCTTGATGCTGCTCGAGAGCATGGCTTGGCCCGGGAACGTGACGCAGCTCGAAGCGACCGTGCAGCGGGCGCGCATCAGCGCCGGCGGCGGCACCATCGACCGGGAGCACCTGATTCCCACCATCGCGGCGAACAGCCCCGCGGTCGGGCCGACGGTCGCGCGTGAGGACACGCCAGCCGCCGAGTTGACCGAGGACTCGATCCGGCCGTTCGAGGAAGAAGAGCAGAGTCTGCTGACGCGGGCGCTGCGCGCCACCAAGGGGAACGTGCGCCGCGCGGCCCAGTTGCTCGGCATCGGCCGCGCGACCCTCTACCGCAAGATCCAGCAGTACCGGCTGCGACTGCAGTAGGCATCGGGCCGGGGCGGGCTTTCGCGCGCGCCCCGATTCCCTCTCGCGCCGACCGGCCCGCGAGCGGTAAGGAGACCTCGATGGCACGCGAGGTCCTACCGACTGTCCTGCGCCGAGAACCCGGACTGGTGATCGTCGACAAGCCGCCCGGCGTGCTCGCGGTCCCGGCGCCAGGGCGAAGTGGTCCGACGATGACGGATCTGGTGGCCCGTGTGCTCGGCGAACGTGTCTTCGCCGTGCATCGGCTGGACGAAGAGACCACTGGGGCCATGGTGTTCGCGTTGGACGAGGCGACCAAGGTGGCCCTGGAGGACATGTTCCGAGCGCACACCATCGAACGGGACTACCTGGCGCTGCTCAGCAGTGCACCGTCACCGCCCGCTGGCCGTATCGACGGGCCGCTCGCCGTCGATGCAGGTGGAGTGGTGCGCGTGGTTCGCTCCGGAGGCCAGCGAGCCGTGACGCACTATGTAACCCTCGGGCGGCGCGAGAAGTGCTGTCTGGTGCATTGTCGATTGGAGACCGGGAGGCGCAATCAGATACGCGCACACATGGCCGCGCTGGGTTGTCCATTGGCCGGTGACCGCAAGTACGGCTTTCGTCCGCGCGCCGGCGAGTCGTTCTCCAGGGTCATGTTGCACTCGTGGCGCCTGCGTCTCGTTCACCCTGCCACAGGCAGTCCGATCGAGGTGACCGTGGCGCCGACGGAGCCGGAACTGGCCCCCTGAAGGCCCGCTGCCATCGGTGCTTGGATCGCTCCAGGCGGCTGACAAGTCGAGCGTGCGCAACTAGGATTCGGAGCCGTGCGCGTTCCGATCCAGCTGAGCGAGGAATCCCTGTTCGGGTTCCTCACGAGTACTCGGTTGCCAGTCGTCTCGAGCCTCTCGTCCCTGATCCGGTGGACCTCGCTCGGACAGGCTGTCGCTTGCGCATCGTTCGGAATCGCGTGTCTGCTCTTCGCTGACGACGGACTCTGGTCGCCAACTCTGCCGTGGTCGGGAGCACTGCCGGCGCTCGTCGCGACGCCGTTCTTCGTGCTGGCCTGGATGGACTGGCGAGCGCGGCGCCTGCAGCGCGCCGGCACGATGATGTTCGTCGCCTGGTATGCGCTGACGATCCTCGCCAACTGGCCCCGTGGCTCCTTCAGCGCTGCGTGGTACGTCCATCCCGTCCTGGCGTTGGCAGCGACGACGTGCCTCGGCGTGATTCCGGGTTTGTCCCTGACGATGATCGCGGTGTGCGCCTTGCTGCTCGCGACGCAGATGCAGGTCGCCGACATCCTGGTCCCCGACGTGTTGCCCCAGTTGTGGGTGCACGCCGCCAGCCTTTGTGCCGTCACCCTGGCGTCAGCTTTGGCGGGCGCGATCGTCAATCGTCTCGTCTTCATGGCCCTCGTCACGGCGGAGTCGCAGCGCCGCAAGAACTTCGAGTCCAGCCGTGCCTTGCGCCACCGTGAGAAACTGCTGCGGCACGCGCTCCGCGTCGAGACGATCGGGGATCTGGCCGGGATGGTGTGCCATCAGTTGCGAAACACCTTCCAGGTCCTGATGGGCCACATCACCATGTGCAGCATGGCGGACGATGCCGAACGTGTTCGTCGGCTGGCCCTGATGGAGCAGGCGCTGCAGCAGACTCGTCCGCTCCTCGACCAGTTGATGCGCATGGCGCACCCCGACGAAGGCACTTCCGTTGCCTGCGACGTGGCGGAGCTGGTGCGGCAGTTCCACCAGCAGGCGCGCTTGATCCTGCCCGGCTCCGTGCAGATGACTTGCGAGGCACCGACCGAGCCGACGATGGTCCTGCTCAATCCTCATGGTCTGGTGCACACCCTGTGGAACCTGGTGATCAACGCACGGCAGGCCATCGTCGGCGAGGGTGCGATCACCTTGCGATGCGGTCGGGATCGTCACCAGGCGTGGATCGAAGTCGTGGACACCGGTTCGGGGATGAGCAAAGAGGTCCAGGCTCGCATCTTCGACCCCTACTTCACGACGAAGCCGCCTGGGCAAGGCACGGGTCTCGGCCTGACGGCCGTCGACCGATTCGTACGCAGCAGCAATGGCCTCGTGCAGGTCGAGAGCGAAGTCGGGCTGGGCACGACGTTCCGGCTCCGGTTCCCGATCGTCGAGCTGCCGAGCGCGTCGGCCAGCGCCTAGTTCGTATCCTGGCAGCTACAGGCGGATGGGGCGGCCCAGGCGCCGGGTGAGCACCTCGGCAAGGATCTTGTTCAGTTCGCCCCGGCCTTTGGTGTCCGACCAAGAACGAGAGTCCGGATCCAAGGCGAAGTGCCAAGCGGAGGCTCCTTCGGCCAGCCAGATCTGGCTCGCGGCGGACTGACGATTCAGGATGCAGTTCCGCCGATCCGCAAAGGTGATGCGGAGCACACCGCCGGCCAGGTCCGCCTCCAGCTCATCGGGGTCGAACGTGTCGAGGCTCGCCTGGATGTTCTTCAGGGTCTGCTCTGCGGCTTGCAGGAAATCGGTGCGCGCGGCGTCGGTCATCAGCTAGGGGAGGCTGGATACGGCCCAACATGAGCGGAGCGGAGCGATGATCGACCATCGAGGAGGTCGCGCAAGCCCGGTGCGCCAAGTTCTGTCGGCCCGCGGCCTGATCGCTGAGGGGCACCTTGGGGACAGGGCCTTGAAAAAAAGAGTGGCCGGCGATTCTCTCCCAGAATCGCCGGCCACGGTGGGTCCCGGTCGCGCAGTTTGCCCTCTCGAATCGACG
>CANGSN010000018.1 GCA_947455805.1 Planctomycetota bacterium | reverse complement strand
GGCGGTCGCCAGCGGGCCCCGTTCGTCGGCCGGCACCGCCGTGCAGCCGCCGAGCCACAGCCCGGCGTAGCACACGAAGCAGGCGACCGGTGGGGTGCGCATGGGGGTGGGAGGGCGCCGCGCCCCGAGCCCGTCCGCTCAGATGCCGCGCAGCGACACCAGCGGATCTTGCCGCGACGCGCGCCGGGCGGGAAGGAACGACACCAGGAAGCCGACCGCCAGCGCCGCCAGCGTGACCTGCAGCAGCCACAGCGGCTCGATGCTGTAGGGCACGCGGTCGAGGTTGTAGACGTCGAGCGGGAACAGGTCGACGCCGGTGGCCCAGCGCACCGCCTGCCGCACTTCCTCGAGGTAGACCGCGGTCAGGCAGCCGGTCGCGAGCCCGACGCCGGTGCCGACCAGCGTGATGACGATGCCGCAGGCGAGGAACACCGAAGTGACGCCGCGCGGCGTGCCGCCCATCGCGGTCAGGATGCCGATGTCGCCGGTCTTCTCGGTGACCATCATCGACAGCGTCGCCAGCATCAGGAATGCGGCTATGACCATGATGACGATCAACACGATCTTCAGCAGCCCGCGTTGGTGTTCGACCGACGCCAGGAAGTTGGCGTTCTTCTCCCGCCACGTCATCACCGTGCCGTAGCCGCGGTCCATTCGCTCGGTGGCGCGGTGCAGTGCACGCTGCAGGCGTTCGGCGGTGGCCAGCAGCGCGGCGTCGCCGGCGTCGTGCAAGCGCACGACGATCTCCTGCACCGATTGCGCGTCGTCGGCGGCGAGCTGGCCGCGCATCGTGTCGAGGGCGAGGAACACGTTGTTGCCGTCGAAGCCGCCGTGGGCGCTCTTGAAGGCGCCGCCGACGACCAGCTCGACCTGCAGCTTCTCGGGCGTGGCGTTGCCCTGGCTGTCGGGCACCAGCCGCGCCGTCGTCCAGACGACGCGGTCGCCGACGCGCAGACCTTCGCGCTGCATTCGCTGCAGGCCGACCAGCACGGTCGGCAGGCCGTCGCGTGGCGCCAGCGGGTTGCTGGCGTCGGGTGCGCGCAGTTCGGGCGGGATCGCCGGGTCGTGCAGCCATTGCCGGAAGCCGGTCACCTCGGCTTCCGCCGCGGGGTCGACGCCGAGCACGAACAGGAACGGCTGGTCGCCGCCGTGCAGGGCGCCGCGGCCCGGCAACGGCAGCGGCGGCGGCCGATGGCCCGGCCGCACCAGCAGGCCGTAGTGCAGCAAGCGCGGGGCGGTGGCGGCGACGTTGGCATCGTCGCGCAGCGCAGCGTCGAGCTTCGGCCACGGCGCCCACGGCGGCACGCCGGTGGCGACGCAATCGCCGGTCGCCGCGTGCAGGTGGCCCTCGAGCACCGACAGCACGCCGGAGAACAACGAGACGACGACGACGAGCGCCCACACGCCGACGGTGATGCCGAGCATGCCAACCAGGTTGATCGGCCGCGTCAGCAGGTAGCGGATCGCCAGGAACTGCGCGTACTTCGGCCCGGCGATCAGCACCGAACCGGCCTGCAGCAGCTTGAACAGCAGCAAGCCGACGACGAGCAGCAGCGCGATCGCCGTGGTCAGACCGACCTGCAGGCCGAGCAGGGCGTGGACGATCTCCTCCATCAGGTCACCACCGCGCCGTCGCGCAGCCGCACGATGCGATCGCAGCGGCGGGCGAGGTTCTCGTCGTGGGTGACCAGCACGAAGGCGAGGCCGCGTTCGCGCTGGATCGAGAACATCAGCTCGACGACGCCGTTCGCCGTCTGCGAGTCGAGGTTGCCGGTCGGCTCGTCGGCCAGGATCACGCGCGGCTCGGCGACCAGGGCCCGGGCGATGGCGACGCGCTGGCGTTCGCCGCCGGACAGTTCGGCCGGGCGGTGGTGCAGGCGATGGCCGAGGCCGACCTTCTCCAGCATCGCGATCGCCGCCGCCTTCGCCGCCTTGCGCACGCCCCAGTACTGCAGCACCGAGGTCGCCATCATCCCGGACAGCATCACGTTCTGCAGCGCCGTCAGCTCGGGGATCAGGTGGTAGAATTGGAAGACGAAGCCGATCTGGCGATGGCGCAGCCGCGCGCGTTCGGCGACCGAGCGCTGGTCGACGCGTTCGCCGTCGTAGCGGATCTCGCCGGTGGTCGGCGCGTCGAGCAGGCCGAGCACGTGCAGCAGCGTCGACTTGCCGGCGCCGGAGGTGCCGAGCAAGGCGAGCTTCTCGCCGGGCTGCACGGCGAGGTCGATGCCGCGGAGCACCGGGATCGGCTGCTTGCCGAGGCGGTAGTCCTTGGTGACGGCGATGGCTTCGAGGACGGGCGCGCTCATTCGTGCGACAGGGCTTGGACGGGGTGCAAGCGCGCGGCCTTGCGGGCGGGCAGCCACGCGACGAACAACGACAGCAGCATGGCGCCGATCGCGACCGACGCGATCCACGATGGTTCGAGCCGCACCGGGATGCCGCTCAGGTCGAACAGCGCGCGGGGGAACAGTTCGAGCCCGCAGGTGGCGTAGAGCCACTCGTTGACCGGGTTCAGGAACCGCACCGAGACGACGCCGAGGGCCACGCCGAGCACGGTGCCGATCGCCGCGACCGCGAAGCCGTTGCCGAGGAAGACGGCGCCGATCGAACGAGGCGAGCCGCCGAGCGACGCCAGGATGCCGATGTCGCGCGTCTTCTGCACGACCATCAGGTGCAGCGTCGCGAAGATCACCGTCGCGGCGACGATCATCACGACGAAGAGCACGAACTGCATCATCGCCTGTTCCGAAGCGATGGCGCCGAGCATCACCGGGTTCTGTTCGCGCCAGTCGAGCACCGAGCAGGTCTTGCCGCCCAACGCCTTCTGCACGGCGTCGCGCAGGCGGCGCTGCAGTGCGGGCAGTGCATCGGGGCCTACCGACTCGCGCACGCGCACGGCGACGTCGGTGACCAGTGCTACGCTGTCCGGATCGGCGGCGTCGGCGCCGAGCATCGTGCGCAGCGTCTCGATCGGCAGCAGCACGGTCGGTTCGTCGAAGCCGCGGTGGCCGGTGGCGTAGCAGCCGGCGAACGCGACGCGGCTCGGATGCGTGTGCAGCGTCACCTTGCCGCCGGCCTCGGTGAACGACACGCAGACCAGCTCCATCGGGTCGCCGTGCCGCAGCCATGGCAGGCGCAGTGCGCGTTCGTAGCCGAACAGCACACCCGGCGTGTTGCTGCGGTGGTCGGTGACGTCGGGTTCGATCGGCAGCCCGGCGCGCTTGCGGGCGGCCCAGTCGACGGCACCGGGCAGGCCGAAGAAGCCGAACTGGCGCTCGTCGACGTCGGCGAACGGATACTGCTCGAGCCGGTTGCCCTGCAGCGGCGAGCTGCCGGTGCCGAACGGCGACTCCCGCGCCAGCCAGTCGCGCAGGTTGCCGGTCGCCAGTTCGCGCGCCGGATCGACGCCGAGCAGCAGCGCGAAGCCCGAACGCGCGTGGTCGAAGTCGATCTGCGAGCTGCCGGAGCGGTTGATCGTCTGCGGCGCGCGCAGCGGCTGCAGCAGGCCGTAGTGGCGCAGGCGCGGCGCCGAGCTGGCGACGCCTTCGACCGCTTCGATCACCGGCTGCAGCACCTGGTAGTCGGTGTCGTGCGGCAGGTCGGTGACCAGGAGGTGCGGCGAGCTGTTGGCGACGTCCTGGCGGATGCTGCTGACGAAGCCGGTGAACACGCTGTCGACGAGCAGCATCGCCCACACCGCGAACATCACGCCGGCGGTGCTGAGCCAGTTGATGCGGCGCTGCACGAAGTAGCGCCACGCCAGGAACGGACTGAACGCAGCGATCACGACTCGGCGGGCGGCGGGGTGGCTTCCTGGCGGCGCAGCAGCGGGAACAGCACGACGTCGCGGATCGACGTCGAGCCGGTCAGCAGCATGCACAGGCGGTCGATGCCGATGCCGAGGCCGCCGGCCGGCGGCATGCCGAACTCCAACGCGGTGACGTAGTCGAGGTCGACTTCGCCCGGCGTCTCGTCGTCCTTGTGCGCGACCTGCTCCTCGAAGCGCTGCTGCTGGTCGATCGGGTCGTTCAGTTCGCTGAACGCGTTGCCGAGCTCCATGCCGGCGACGAACAGCTCGAAGCGTTCGGTGACGCGCGGGTCGTCGGCCATGCGCTTCGCCAGCGGGCTGATCGCCACCGGATAGTCGTGCACGAAGATCGGGCCCTGCAGCGTGTCCTCGACCGTCGCCTCGAACACGTCGTTGGCGAGCTTGTGCGGCTCGATGCCGTCGGTCTTCAGGCCCAGCTGCCGGGCGCGCGCGAGGCAGCTCGGGTGGTCGAACCAGTCGACGCCGGGGTTCTGCTGCGCGAACAGGTCGAGGTAGCGCGCCTTCTGGAACGGCGGCTTCAGGTCGTACTGCTTCTCGCGGAAGGCCACCGTGCCGTTGCCGGCGAGCACGCGTTCGACCAGGTGCGCGAACAGGCCCTCGACGCGGGCCATGATGTCGCGGTAGTCGGCCCACGCCTCGTAGCTCTCGAGCATCGTGAACTCCGGGTTGTGCCGGGTGCTGATGCCCTCGTTGCGGAACACGCGGCCGATCTCGTAGACGCGCTCCATGCCGCCGACGATCAGGCGCTTCAGGTACAGCTCTGGCGCGATGCGCAGGTAGAGCTGCATGTCGAGCGCGTTGTGGTGGGTCACGAACGGCCGCGCCGACGCGCCGCCGAAGATCGGCTGGAGGATCGGCGTCTCGACCTCCAGGTAGTCGAGCGAGTCGAAGTAGGCGCGCACCTCGCGCACGATGCGGCTGCGCAGCGCGAACGACTGCCGCACCTCGGGGTTGGCGAACAGGTCGACGTAGCGCATGCGGTAGCGCTGTTCCTGGTCCTGCAGGCCGTGCCACTTCTCCGGCGCGGGCCGCAGCGACTTGCTCGCCAGCGTCACCTCTTCGGCCCACAACGTCGGCTCGCCCTTCTGCGTCGTGCCGAGCTTGCCGGTGATGCTGACCAGGTCGTTGCCCTCGACCAGGCGGCGGTTCGGCCAGAACGCCGGCATGCTGTCGCGCTGGAAGCCGACCTGCAGGCTGCCGGTGCGATCGGCGACGTGCGCGAAGCGAAGTTTGCCGAAGTCGCGGATCTGGCCGAGGCGGCCGGCGACGGTCGCCGTCTGCCCGTGCTTTGCGGCAAAATCCGACAGCAGCTCGGCGATCGGTTGGCCACGCGTAACTCGGGCGGGGAAAGGGTCCTGCCCGGCGGCCCGCAGCGCCTGCAGCTTCTCCAGTCGGTCGTTCGCGATCCCGTCGGTCACCAGCGTCCTCGGCTCGTCAGAGGGAAGCGGGCGATCCTAGGGGCATCGCCGGGTCGGGGAAAGCGAGCGTTCCTGCCGATGGCATCGGGGCGCGAAAAACCTGAGCCGGCCGGGCGTTGGTCGCCGTATCCTGTTCGACCCTCACATGCAGCAGAAGCTGTGTTTGTGGATGGCGATGGTGGTGCTGTTCGGCGCCTTGTGCGTCGGCAACCCGTTCCTCGCCTGCCGTGATGGCACGTCCCCGGTGGAACCGACCACCGCGGCAGCGCCGTCGACCGAGCGCCTCGATCCCGCGGTCGCCAAGCGCGCGCCGACGAACCCCGACGAACGCGGCAACGATGCCGCGTCCCGCCTGCCGGAGGGCGCGGTGAGCGCGCTGTCGGCCCGGTCCCCAGAGGTCGCGCTGGCCTCGAATGACGCGGTGGCCCCGAAGGCAACCCTGGCCAGCGACCAGAACCGCAGCCGACGCGGGCCCGTCGAAGCGGCGATCGAACTGACTCCGGTCGTGCCGCGTCCGACGCCGCGCAACGCCGCCGCCGAAGATCTCGATTGCCCGGACGCCGAGCTGCGGCCGCTGGTCGCCCGCACCGAACGCCACGACGGCGTGCTGGTCTGGGTGCTGCACGACGGTCGCCGCTTCCGCCGCAACCCGAAACCGACTGCCGGCGAGCCGCTGCTGGTGCCGTTCGTGGTGGTGGCCGACGATCGGCCGGAGTAGCTCGGTCCGATTGCATCCGCCAAGGTCTCCGGCCTCACGGGTGTGCGGGACGGGAGCGGGCCCGTCGCAGGTTTGCCCAGGGAGTTCGGCCATCGCTGCGCGCCCAAGCCTGTGAGCTGCCATGGGCAGCATGGGCAGGCCCAACGCCGCGCTGGCTGTTGCCGAGGTCGAACGCGCAGCCATCGACCTCAGGCGGCGCCGTGGCCCGGTCGGCTCCGTCAGGTGGCGTCGGGCCAAGGTGGTGACCACGTGCGTCGGAGGTCGCGGCACCGTCGACGCGGCATGGGAACTCGGGGGGCACGGGCTGGTGGCGCCGGCGTCGGCGCCGGCGTCGGAGTTGCGGTTGCCTGCTGCTGGTTGCGCAGCAGCTGCATCGAAACCACCCCGCTGCTGGCGGACTTGGCGCACGCATGGGGGAGCAGTCGGTGCTTGGTGGTGCTCCGGGGCGGCGGCGGAATTTTGTGTGTGTCGATCCCGAGCGTGCGTCGCTCTTGCTGGTGACGCCGTCGTGCGCGTCGTCATCAAGCTCCTCGATCACACACACTGCTGAGACCTCGTCGATCCTCATGAACCCGATCCGCTCGGTAGCGCTGGCCCTGTCTGCGTCGCTCGTCGCCCAGCAGGCCGTCCCCGACATCGCTGTTCCGGCTGCCCCGCCCCCGACCCAACGGCGGGCAGGGCCATCTCAGGATGGCCAGCTGCCGCCGGACGCGGACGCCTCCCTCCGACCATCCTTGGTGCGCAGCAGCCAGCCCATACGGCTGCCGGAGATGGTGTTGTTCGATCGTCCGACCACGGGAGTCCTGTGGGCCCAGGGTCACGACTGGAAGGCAGGTTTCGATGGTCGTGGTACGACCTTCATTCCCTTCTTCGGCAGCGAGGCACCCAAGAACTTCCCGCTGCGGATCGAACTTGCCAGCGTCAGCGTCGGCGGCCAGCTGCTCGAACTCGTCGACGGCGAGCCACAGGTCGATCGCGGCGTCGTGCGCATCGTCCGCGGCGCCATCACGGAGACGTTCGCCACCGAACTCGCGTCGATCGAACAGTCCCTCGTCTTCGAGCGACTGCCCAACCGCGGCGCCGTCCACGTCGACATCGCGTTGCGCGGCGAACTCGCAGCCTCGGCGCTCGCTGATGGCCTGCAGTTCCGCAACGAACTCGGTGCCGTCGAGTATCGCAAGGCGGTTGCCGTCGATGCCGACGGCGCGCGGCTGCCACTGGCCATCGAGTGGGATGGTGACTCCGCTCACATCACCATTCCAGCGGAGTTCGTCGCCAACGCTCGCCTGCCGTTGGTCCTCGATCCCATCATCAACACCCGCACCAGCCTCGCCAGCGGTCAGACCCAGCTGCAGCGCGACCCCGATGTTGCGACGCTGCAGGCACCCGATCGTTCGATCGTCGTCTGGCGCCGCCAGTGGAGCTTCACCGATTGGGACTGCTACGCGCAGGTCCTGGACGCCAACCTGGCGAACGTCGGCGGGCTCGCCGTACTGGACTTCACGTCCACGAACTGGATCGATCCGAAGGTCGCCAGCAGTCTCGAAGCGCGCAACTTCATGGTGGTGGCCCAGCTCGAGCCGCCTGGCGCATTCGCCGAGATTTCGGCGCGCACCGTCACCGAGACCGGCACGACCAGCTCCCTGATCGTGATCGAGCGCAATGGCTTCGGCAGCAGCTTCTCGGGGCCCAAGTTGCGGCCCGACATCGGCGGTGACCCGTTCCCCTTCAACAGCAGCTACTGCGTGGTGTGGGAGAGCCAGACGGTCATCGGCAACCACGACATCTATTTCCGCCGGGTGTCGCCCACCGGCACCCTGCTGGGCTCCTCGGCGACCCTGCTGTCGAGCGGCTCGCAAAACGAGACCTTCCCCTGCATCTCCAAGTCCACGAATGCAGCGGATTGGTACGTCGTCTGGCAGCGCACCTCGGCTTCGCCGCCTTTCGACGAGAACCTCTGGGCGGCACGCATCACGTTCGGCGGCGGCATCATGGCGGGACCGATTCCCGTGGCGACGACCGTGGACGACGAAACGCGCCCGTCGATCAGTTCGCCTGTCGAAGTTGCCGGCGGTGACGCTCGCGTCCTGCTCGCGTACGAAATCAGCGCCGGCGGGCAGCGGGACATCGTATGCACCGTGCTCTCCCGAAATCTGAGCACGCTGGCGAACCTGAACCTCAGCCAGGCCGAAGCCGGCGGAGCCTTCGCCACGCTCGATCAGTCGTTCCCCGAGGTGGACAGCGACAACAAGCGCTTCCTGGTCGGATACAGCGAATGGGACGGTAGCGAGTCGGATGTCTACGCGACGACGATCGCGTATCCCCCGGGTGCCACCGTGCCGCGGATCGACGAGTCGCGGGCCCCGCTCGCGACCCTCGGCAACTACGGCTACTCGCGGATCGCCTCCTACTACAGCGGTGGTCGCCTGCCCAGTTCCCGCTTCGTTGTCGGCGGGATCGGCTACGGCGCGAACGATCCCATCGTCTGGGATCACGGTGGCTACCAGCCCGGCCCGTTCTTCAGCACGTTCCCGACGCAGTGCGGCGCGCTGAGCATCACGGCGAGTGGATCCTCGGTGATCGGGGAGACGGCCACCTTCACCGTCAACACGGCGCTGCCGTCCGGCACGATCTTCGGAACGGTCGGCTACCAGTCGTTGGCGGCACTGGGCTGCAACTGCTTCCTCGGTGTCGACGGTCCGATCTTCGCGCCCAACCCGCTGTCGATCGCGATCCCTTCGGACGTGATGTTGGTCGGTCTCGTGTTCTCGGTCCAGGGCTACGGTTTCAGCGGTGCGAACTGCTTCGGCTTCCTCGACTTGTCGGACACGATCGACATGACGATCCGCTGAGAGCCCGAGAAGAAATCATGCTACGGGCTCTCAGGATCATGGTTGGCGGCTGCATTCGCAGCCGCGCAGAGGCTTCGAGAGGATTCTCTCTCAGCCTCTGAGCGGCCGCGAAGACGAAGACCGGGGGCGTCGGCGCCGTCGGGCCGGCACCTGCGTTGACCACCGTGTCCATCGCGATCGGGTCAGCCGGAGCGCGCGGCCGGTGTGGCACGGTTCACGCCGATCTCGGCGGCCCCGGCCATTCCACCAGCACACGCTCGCCGTCGCGGCGCACGGCGTAGCGGCGCACGTTCCATTCCGGCCCGATGTCGCATGCACCGGTGCGCAGGTCGAACTCCCAGCAGTGCAGGAAGCAGACGACCTTGCCGGCGAGCACGGTGCCGTCGCACAGCGGCGCGCTGGCGTGCGGGCAGTTGTTGTCGATCGCCAGCAGTTCGCCGTCGAGCTGGAACAGCGCCACCCAGTGGCCGTCGATGCGCACCGGCGCCCCGGGGCCGAACTTCAGGTCGGCGACGGCGCCGACGTCGACCCAGCGTGTCGCGGGTGCTGTCATCGTGGGTGCCGCCGGAACGCATAGCGGCGGATCACGCGGCCCTGCTCGAGGTACTTGCGCTCGAAGTTGGTCGGGCTGAAGGCGTGGCCTTGGCCGGCGGCGCGCACGCGCGCTTCTTCCTGCTCGTCGCGCACGAAGTCGACCGCGGCGCCCATGACGCGCGCGACCTGGCCGGAGTAGGCGGCGTTGTCCGACGCGAAGTAGAGGAAGCCGCCGTCGCGGATCGCGCGCGCCAGCACCGGCACGACGTCCGGCGTGAAGAACCGGCGCCCGGCGTGGCGACGCTTCGGCCACGGATCCGGGAAGTAGACGTGCACGGCCGCCAGCTGCGCTTCGTCGACGCGGTCCTGCAGGAACAGCTTGCCGTTGTCGACCAGGAGAAGGCCGTTCCGGCGCCCGCTCTGCTTCAGCTTCGTCGCCGCCAGCGACGCGTAGCCGGTCGCCGCTTCGATGCCGAGCAGGAAGGTGTCGGGCTTGACCTCGGTTGCCGCCAGCAGGAACGCACCCTTGCCGGAGCCGACCTCGATCTCGAGGTCGTCGTAGCCGGCCGGTGCCAGTTCGAGCATGGTCGGCGGGTTCTTGCCGCCGATGACGAGGCGATCGCCGGGATCGTCGTCCAGATCCTGGACTCGGCTGCGGAACGACAGCTTCCCGCCTTGGTGCATGCGCGGGTTGTGGGTGGGCGGGAGCGACTCGGACGACGACATCGCGCCCGAGCATAGCCAGGACCAACCTGAGAAATGCCGATGCTCGCGCTTGGCACTCCCGACGGGGCGGAACATAGTCTTTCCAACCCGCGGCCCACCCCCTCGCCCGGGCTCCTCCATCCTGCTTCTCTCGCTGCGTGATCCGCCGTCTCTCCGTCGTCATTCCGGTTTATCGCGGTGCGGACACCATCGGGCGTCTCTGCGCGACGCTCGAGACCACGCTGACCGGGCCCGCGGCGGGACCGGCAGCGGCCGGTCGCGAGCTCGAGATCGTGCTGGTCAACGACGGCTCGCCGGACCACTCGGGCGCCGTCTGCCGGCAGCTGGCGGCGGAACGACCGCACGTGCGCTTCATCGACCTAGCCCGCAACTTCGGCGAACACAACGCCGTCATGGCCGGGCTGAACCACTGCACCGGCGACGCCGTGGTGATCCTCGACGACGACTTCCAGAACCCGCCGAGCGAGGTCGAAAAGCTGGTCGCGGCGATCGCCGCGGGCCACGACGTCGCTTGGTCATGCTACGAAAAGAAGCAGCACCACTGGTTCCGCAATCTCGGCAGCAGCTTCAACGATCGCATGGCGACGTGGATGCTCGGCAAGCCACGCGACCTCTATCTGTCGTCCTTCAAGGCGCTGTCGCGCTTCACCGTCGACGAGGTGATCCGCTACCGCGGGCCCTACCCGTACCTCGACGGGCTGATCCTGCGCGTCACCAAGAACTACACGACGGTGCTGTGCCGGCACGACGCCCGGCACGATGGCAAGTCCGGCTACACGCTGCGCAAGCTGGTGGCGTTGTGGCTGAACATGTTCACGACGTTCTCGGCGCTGCCATTGCGGGTGGCGTCGCTGATCGGCCTCGCCGTAGCCGTGATCGGCTGCATCATGGCGCTGTTCTTCCTGTGGGAACGCATCCAGCACCCCGACCTGGAGCGCGGCTGGGCGTCGTTGATGGTGGGCATGCTGGTGCTGGCGGGCATCCAGTTGATGGTGCTCGGCCTGATCGGCGAGTACCTCGGTCGCCTCTACCTGCAGGATTCGGGGCGCCCGCAGTTCGTCGTGCGCCACCGCGTGAACTGCCAGGCCCCGCGGAGGGATGCGTGAGTCCGTTCGCCGGCCGCAAGTGCCTGGTGACCGGTGGCCTCGGCTTCATCGGCAGCAACCTGGCGCACGCGCTGGTGCAGGCCGGGGCGAGCGTGACCATCGTCGACGCGTTGATCCGCACGCACGGCGGCGACCACTACAACATCGCCGACATCGCCGAGGCCGTGCACGTCAACCTCAGCGACCTGCGCGACGAGGCGACGCTGCGCCATCTGGTGCGGGGCCAGGAGTTCGTCTTCCACCTCGCCGGTCAGGTCAGCCACGGCGACAGCATGCGCGACCCCGAGCTCGACCTCGGCACCAACTGCGTGTCGACGATCAACCTGGTCGAGGCCTGCCGGCACGAAGCGAAGGACGCGGTGCTGGTCTATGCGTCGACGCGGCAGGTCTACGGCATCGCCAAGCGCTTGCCGGTCGACGAGGACCACCCGACGGTGCCGATCGACGTCAACGGCATCAACAAGCTCGCCGCCGAGTACTACCACCTGCTGTATCACCGAACCTACGACCTGCGCTCGGTCGTGCTGCGGCTGACCAACACCTACGGGCCGCGGCAGCAGATCCGCAACACTGCCCAGGGCTTCATCGGCATCTTCCTCTACCGGGCGCTCAAGGGGCTGCCGATCGACGTGTTCGGCACCGGCGAGCAGCGCCGCGACTTCCACCACGTCGACGACGTCGTGGCCGCCATGATGCAGGCGGCGGTGACGCAGGCCTGCTACGGTCGCGTGCTCAACCTCGGCGGCACCAAGCCGTGGTCGTTGAACGACGTGCTCGGCATTCTGCAACAGCATTGCCGGTTCGAGTTCCGGCACGTCCCGTTCCCGGCCGATCGCAAGATCATCGACATCGGCGACTACGTCGGCGACTGGTCGCGCTTCCACGAGCTGACCGGCTGGCGGCCGCGCACGACGCTGCCAGAGGGCCTGGCACAGACGATCGCCTTCTTCCGGCAGCACGCCGAGCACTACCTGCGATGACCGAAGCGGCCAAGCAAGACGGTCCGATCCCGGACGTTCCGATGTTCGACTATCGCGCCCAGCTCAAGCCGCTGCGCGCGCAGATGCTCGCCGCCATCGACCGCGTGCTCGACTCCGGCACGCTGATCCTCGGCGGCGAGGTCGAAGCCTTCGAACGTGCCTTCGCAGAGGCGCACGGCGGTGGCCACGCGGTCGGCGTCAACAGCGGCACCGACGCGCTGGTGATCGCGTTCCTCGCCCTCGGCGTGCAGCCAGGCGACGAGATCGTCACCGTGGCGAACACCGCGGTGCCGACCGTCAGCGCGATCCGCATGGTGGGGGCGATGCCGGTGTTCGTCGACGTCGACCCGCGCACCGCTCTGATGGACCTCGAGCAGGTCGCTGCGGCGCTGGGCAAGCGCACCAAGGTCGTCGTCCCGGTGCACCTCTACGGCAACATGGTCGACGTCGATCGGTTGCGGACCGTCGTCGCCGGTCGCGGCATCGCCATCGTCGAGGATTGTGCGCAAGCGCAAGGGGCGACCCTGCGGGGCCGGCCGGCGGGCACGTTCGGCGACATCGCCGCCTATTCGTTCTACCCGACCAAGAACCTCGGGGCCTACGGCGACGGCGGCGCCTGCCTGACGCGCGATGCGCAGCTGGCCGAGCGTCTGCGCAGCCATCGCATGTACGGCTTCGCCGGCGCCTACTACGCGGAACGCGACGGCATCAACAGCCGGCTCGACCCGATCCAGGCGGCGATCCTCGGCGTCAAGCTGCCGCACCTGCCACAGTGGGTCGAACGGCGGCGGGCGCTGGCGGCTCTGTACGACCGTTCGCTGCCGCCGCACGTGCCGCGCGTGGTCGCGGCCGCCGACGTCGCGCACGGCTACCACCTCTACGTGGTGCGTGTCGCCGATCGCGACCGTGTGCGCGACGAACTGCGAGCGCGTGGCGTCATGACCGGCGTGCACTACCCGCACGCGATCCATCGCATGCGCGCCTACGCGGCGCTGCCCGGTGCGCAACAGAGCCTGCCACACAGCGAGGCGCTGGCGCGCGAGGTGCTGTCGCTGCCGATGTGGCCGGAGCTCGGCGAAGACGCCGTCCAGCGCGTCGCCGCCGCCGTCGCCGCCGTGGTGCGCTGATGCAGCACGACCACTACGACGCGATGCGCGCCACCGAGGACGCGCACTGGTGGTATGTGGGCAACCGTGCGATCGCCGAGAGCCTGGTGCGGCGTGCGCTCGGCGCCCGGCCCGCGGGGGCGCCGTCGGTGTGCACGCTCGACGCCGGTTGTGGCACCGGGCGCAATCTCGTCTGGCACGCCGGTCTCGGCCTCGCCACCGGCCTCGATCGCGAGCCGCGCGCGCTGCAGCACTGCCGACAGCGGGGCCACGAACGGTTGGTGCGCGGCAGCCTGACCGAGTTGCCGTTCGCCGACGGCAGCTTCGACGTGGTGACGTGCTTCGAGGTGCTCTACCACGAAGCGGTGACCGACTGGCGCGGGACCATCGCCTCGCTGGCGAAGCTGGTGCGGCCCGGCGGCGTCATGCTGCTGCGCGAGCCGGCGTTCCCGTTCCTCTACGGCGACCACGACCGCGTCGTGCACGGCGCGCGGCGCTTCCGTCGGCGCGAGTTCCGCGCGGCGGTCGCAGCGACCGGACTGCAGATCGAGCGCTGCAGCTACCAGAACGTGGTGACGTTCGTGCCGGCCTTGCTGCTGCGCTCGCTGCAGCGGCTGCGCGGCACCCGCGCCAGCAGCGCGCACGGCGACCTCGGTCACGATCCGGGCTTCGTCGGCAAGCTGCTGGCCTCGGTGCTCGCGGCCGAACGCCACTGGCTGCGCGCGCTGCCGCTGCCGTTCGGTTCGTCGGTGCTGTGCCTTGCGCGCCGGCCCAAGTGAACGAGGCCGGTGATCAGGTCCGCTGATCTGGTCCGCTGATCTGGTCCGTAGTCCGAGCTCCGGCGCCGAGTCCCGCGTGGTGTCACGACACCAGCGGACCGCCGTAGACCTCGTGGTAGTCGTGCATCGCCGCGGTGATGACCTGGTGCGCGCGCGCCTTGTCGTAGGGCGTGATCGCCAGCGGCGTCGTGTCCGGCAGCAGCTTGTAGGTCGAGAAGTAGTGGCGCAGGCGTTCGACCAGCACGCTCGGCAGCTGCGCCAGGTCCTCGACGTCGCCCCAGACGAAGTCGTTCGACAGCACGGCCACGATCTTGTCGTCGGCCTCGCCGTTGTCGAGCATCGTCAGGCCGCCGATGACCTTGGCCTTGACCAGGATCTCGCGCGCGTTGATCGGGCGCTCGCTGAGCACGCAGATGTCGAGCGGGTCGCCGTCGCCCTTCTTGGCGCCGGGCGTCAGGTTGCCGACGCGGCGGCCGCACAGCGTGCGCGGGATGAAGCCGTAGAGGCTCGGCGGCTGGCTGCTGGTGCGCTGCGGACGGTCGACGCGCAGGAAGCCGTTCACCTTGTCGATCTCGTACTTCACGAGGTCGAACGGGGTGATCTCGACGTAGGCCTGCACGATCTCCGGCGGCTTCGGCCCCGGCGCGATGCCGTGCCAGGGATGCGGACGCCAGCTGTAGAACGGTTCGGGGAAGGACATGGCGGGCGAGCAGGATAGGGAGCCGTAGCCGCGGTGCTAGAGTTCGCTCGCACAAGGTTCGCGAGCGAGCCGCCGCACCGCGACCTCGCCGTGCCATCGAAGCAGCACGCATGCCCGAACTGCCCGACGTCACCGTCTACCAGGAACGCCTCGTCGCCACGCTCGGCGGCCAGCGCCTGCTCGACGTGCGCATCCGCAGTCCGTTCCTGCTGCGCTCGGTGGCGCCGCCGATCACCGAACTCGTCGGGCGCACGCTGCAGCAGGTCGAACGGCTCGGCAAGCGCCTCGTGTTCGACTTCGGCGACGAGCTCCACCTCGTGCTGCACCTGATGATCGCCGGCCGGCTGCACTGGTACGCGAACGAGAAGAAGCTGGCGAGCCGCATCGACCTCGCCGCGTTCGACTTCGCCAACGGTTCGCTGGTGCTGACCGAGGCCGGCACCAAGAGGCGCGCGTCGCTGCACGTGGTGCAGGGCCGCGACGCGCTGCGCGCCTTCGACCGCGGCGGCCTCGAAGTGCACGGAGCGAGCTCCGAACGGTTCGCCGAGCGCCTGCGCCGCGAGAACCGCACGCTGAAGCGCGCGCTCACCGATCCGACGCTGTTCAGCGGCATCGGCAACGCCTACAGCGACGAGATCCTGCACGCGGCGCGGCTGTCGCCGGTGACGCTGACGTCGCGCCTTCGCGACGACGAGGTCGAGCGCCTGCGCCTCGCGATCGTGGCCGTGCTCGACCACTGGACCGAGCGGCTTCGCCGCGAGGTCGGCGACGGC
>CANGSN010000017.1 GCA_947455805.1 Planctomycetota bacterium | reverse complement strand
GTTCGGCGGTGGCGACGTGCCAGCCCATCTTCTTCAGCGCTTCAGCGACCGGGAACATGTCGGTCTTCTCGGTGAAGAAGCGGCCGCCGCTCTCCTCTTCCTTCACGTTCTCGAGCTTCTCGACGTCCTGCGCGCCGGCTTCGATCGCCGCCGTCTCCAGGTCCTGCCCGGCGACCGGGTGCGTCGCTTCGACGATGCCGACGTGGTCGAACAGGAACATCACCTTGCTGCCGAACTGCGCGTCCTTGAACAGCGTGCGGATGTCGGGCGCGGTGCGGTTCCGGTTCTCGGTCAGGCACTCGATGATGACCGGCACGTTGCTCGGGCCCATGCCTTCGTAGGTCACCAGCTCGTAGTTGACCGCGTCCTCACCCTGGCCCGAGCCCTTCTTGATGGCGCGGTTGATGACGTCGTTCGACACCGACTGCTTGCGCGCGGCGTCGACGGCCAGTTGCAGGCGCGGGTTCATCGCCGGATCGGGCACGCCCATCTTGGCGGCGACCATGATCTCGCGGACCAGCTTGCTGGTGATCTGCGCGCGGCGGTTGGCGGTGACCTCTTTCTTGCTGTGCAGCCACTGACGGCCCATGCGAATCGGCTCCTTGGCGGGGGGTGCCCAGGATGGCCGCGGCGGCGGCGGCAGGCAAGAGCGAGGGATGCGCAGCCCGCGAACGGGCACGGCGGTTGCGATCGGCGGCGCCTCGCCGGCCGGGCGACCTGCGCGCAGGACATGCGTTCGTGCGTGCTTCTGCGGTGCCCCGTCGGCGACCGCTCGCTACCGTTCGCCCGCTCGTCCCCCTCGACGGCTCGTCCTTCGATCACGACCGCATCAGCAGTCGTGCGTGTCCCTCCCCGCAGCGCCATGAATCCGACCACTCCCGCCGCCGGCTCGATGTTCACCGGCCATCCCGTCGGCCTCTACCGGCTGTTCTTCATCGAGATGTGGGAGCGCCTGGGCTTCTACACGATCGTCGCGGTGCTGATGCTCTACGCGAAGGACACCGAGCGCGGCGGCCTCGGTCTGCCGGCGGACTTCGCCAACGAGATCTACGGCATCTACCTCGCGTTCGTCTACTTCACGCCCTACCTCGGCGGCCTGCTCGCCGACCGCTTCCTCGGCTACCGCAAGTCGGTGCTGATCGGCGGGCTGGTGTTCGCCGCCGGCTTCTTCCTGCTCGGCACCGGCAAGTCGTGGACGTTCCCGGTTGGCCTGGTGCTGCTGTGCATCGGCAACGGCTTCTTCAAGCCGAACATCTCGGCGATGGTCGGCAACCTCTACGTGAAGGGTGACCCGAAGCGCGACGCCGGCTTCAACATCTTCTACATGGGGATCAACATCGGTGCGTTCACCGCCAACTTCCTGGCGGCGTACACGCGCAACGAGTGGTTCTGGGAGGCCGCGTTCCTCGCCGCCGGCTTCGGCATGCTGGCTTCGGTGCTGATCCTGCTGTTCAGCTGGAAGACGCTCGAACGCGCCGACCGCGTGCCCGGCACGAACCCGGAGGACACGCCGTTCTCGGAGATCCTGCTGAAGATCCTCGGCCCGGCGTTCCTGGTCGGCACCGCTGGCTGGGCGATCGCCGCGTTCCTGTTGCCGACCAGCGTGACCAAGCTGGTCAAGGCCACCGACTTCGGCTTCCTGCTCGGCGCGATCCCGATCCTGCTGTTCTTCGCCAACCTGTCGAAGCGCGCCAGCGACGAAGAGAAGCCCGGCCTGCGCGCGCTGCTGCCGGTCTACCTGGCCGGCGGCACGTTCTTCATGGTGCTGCACCTGAACGGCAGCGCGATGACGACGTGGGCCGACGAGAACACGGCCCGCCATCTCGGCCAGCCCGATCCCGTGGTGCTCGTCGCCGACACCTTCCCGGTGTTCGCCGGCTCGGCCTACCCGAGCTACTACGGCAACGCCGATGCGTCGGTGCCGCGCCCGCATCGCGACACGCTGCTGCCGATCGCCAGCGAGCAGCAGACGAAGATGTTCGGCCAGAAGCGCATGGACGCGGCGAGCCTCGCCGAGCTGACCGCCAAGCTGCCGCCGGAAGTGAAGGTCGAGATCCTGCCGCTGACCGGCGCGCTGACCGACGAACAGAAGGCGTGGAAGAAGTTCAGTGTCGACGTGTTCGCGAAGGTCGACGTCGTCGAGGACACCGATGCGCACGGCTTGCCGGTGACGACGGTCAAGGCCGCCGACGGCGCCAAGGCCGAGCAGCGCGTCGCGTTCGTGCGCACCGCCGGTGCACAGCGCTACCCGACCTACCTGGTGACGCCGGCGCGCTTCGCGAAGCTCTACGACGGCAACCCGCCGACGGTCGAGCCGGGCCAGTACCTGCGCACCGCGAACTCCGAGCTCTACCAGTCGTGGAACGCGTTCTTCGTCATCGTGCTGACGCCGCTGGTGATGCTGTTCTTCGCCCGCCTGCTGCGGCAGGGTGTCGACTTCAGCACCGCCCGCAAGATCTTCGCCGGCATGGCGATCACCGCGCTGGCGGCGCTGTTCATGGCGCTGGCCGGCATCGTCGGCGAGAACGGCGCGCACAAGGTCAGCGGCATGTGGCTGATGGGCTTCTACGCGATCGTCACCGTCGGCGAGCTGTGCCTGTCGCCGATGGCGCTGTCGCTGGTCACCAAGCTGAGCCCGAAGCGCTTCGTCGGCCTGACCATGGGCGGCTGGTTCTTCGCCTCCGCGGTCGGCAACAAGTTCTCCGGCTTCCTCGGCGTGCTGCAGGGCGCGATGGCCGACAAGCCGACGCTGTTCTTCCTGACCATCGCCGGGGCCGTGGCGCTGGTCGCGTTCTACATCCTGTCGGTGCTGCCGAAGCTCGACACCGCGATCAAGAAGTACGGCGCGTAGCAGCGGCCCGTCCGCAGCGGCCATGCGCACGGCCGCTGCGCACCTCGGCCACCTCGCCACGGCATCGATCGCCGGCACCATGCCGGCCCATGGCGCGCCTTCGTCTGCAGTCCCTGATCGAACGTCTCGACGCGCTGGCGCCAGCGGACATCACCGTGCCGCGCGTCCAGCAGATCCTCGCCGACGGCGAACTCGACGACGCCGAGCTGAAGCGCTTCGTCGGCGTGCTGCCCGACAAGTACGCACGCCGGCCGGTGCACCGCAGCCGCCACTTCGACATCCTGGTGCTGACGTGGGCGCCGGGGCAGCAGACGCCGATCCACAACCACGCCGGCAACTGCGGCTGGGTGCGCCTCGTGCGCGGGCAGATCGCCGAGGAGACGTACGAGCTGGTGCCCGGCGCGTCGCTCGCCGACGCCGCGGTCGCCGCCAACTGCCAGGGCCGCACCGGCAACATCGGCCTGCAGCGCACCAGCGCCGGCGTGATCGCCTCGGTCGGCGCCGTCGCCACCGTCGACCGCACGCGCGCGATCCATCGCCTCGGCAATCCGGCGCCGCCGGGCGGCGACGTCACCGCGACGCTGCACGTCTACTCGCTGCCGCACGATCGCTGCCTCGCGTTCGACCTCGCGTCGCGCACCTGCGAGCCGCGGCAGATGGTGTTCGATCCGCTGCCGATCGGCTGAGCGTTCGGGAACGGAGCCGACGACCAGACGCTGTCACTCTCGCAGAAGGTCGTGCTGCAGGCGACCAAGTCCGGGGGAGGAATCCATCGTCACGCCATGCATCCAGCAGCCGGCGCCAGGACCCACGCATGCGGCCGAGGTGCGGCTCGATGGCGGCGAAGTCCGCCACGACATCGCGGAGCCGCAGCAGCTTCCAGACATCGCGATGGCGGGCCTCGCGCATCACGCGCGCCATCCACGCGCCCGCTCGCGCACGTCGGGCGTAGCGAGTCGCGCCCGCAACTCGGCAACCGTGAGGTCCTCGTCCCAGACGAATTACGGCCGCGCCGCAGGGTCGTCGAGGTCCGTGGACAGCGCTCGTGCCATGCCGACAGCTTCGCTGCCGTCGACGGCGATGGCAATCGGCCTTCCGCGGTGACCGCGCGCAGTCGAACGCGCCGCGTGCGCGATCGCGCCACGGCATCCCCGACGGGAGCACCGCGCGCTGGCAACCACAGTGTCCGCCGACGCGACGGCGTGCGGCCTGCCGGCGAACAGCGTCGCGGTGACCGTGCTCGGCCAGGCACCGCGAACGTGCCATGGCAATCGCTGTTGCCGCAAGGCGGTGCCGGGTGCGCGCTGCTGGTGACGCCGGACGTGCTCGGCTCGTGGTGACGAGTGGCGGCCAGGCGCTCGTGCCGCTGCCGCTGCCGTTGCCGCTGGTGCCGGCCTTGGTCGGCGGTGTGCTGCACCTGCAGGTCGTGCCGATCCAGTTCTCGGTGGGCGGTGCGATCCGCAGCGTGACCAGCACCAACCGGCTGAGCCTGTTGCTCGGCGTCTTCTGATCCGCGCGGGCCGTTGCGAACGGCTCGCTGCCGCCGCGCCCGGCGCGCGTCATCTCATTCCGAGGCGGTCGTGATCTCGCGTCGTTGCGCGACCACGTGGTCCGCCTACGCTGCGACGCGCCGATGAGCTCGTCGCCGATCGCCAACCCAGCGCCCGAACGCATCCCCGCGCTCGACGGTCTGCGCGGCGTCGCGATCCTGCTGGTGCTGTTGATGCACGCCGGCTTCCACGGCATCGCCATCGACCGCTCGATGTCGGCACCGCTGCTGCACGGTTATCTGTGGGGGGCGCTGCTCGGCTGGTGCGGCGTCGACGTGTTCTTCGTGCTCAGCGGCTTCCTGATCACCGGCATCCTGGTGCGCGCGAAGGGCTCGCCGCACTACTTCCGCGACTTCTACGCGCGGCGGGCGCTGCGCATCTTCCCGCTCTACTACGCCGCCTGGGCGCTGCTGTTCGTCGTGTTGCCGCGACCGGCGGTGGCGGCGCCCGACGAAGCGTGGACCAGCCTGCTCTACCTGCAGAACTGGCTCTACGGCACGCGCGGCACGTTCAGCGATCCGGCGCGCACGATCACCTGGTCGCTGGCGATCGAGGAACAGTTCTACCTGCTGTGGCCGGCGCTGGTGCTGTGGACGACGCCGCGCTGGCTGCGGCGCCTGTGCGTGGCGACGATCGTCGGCGCGATCGCGCTGCGCGCCGGCTTGCTGCTCGGCGGCGCCGAGCACGTCTACTTCCTGACGCCGTGCCGGCTCGACGCGCTGGCGGCCGGGGCGCTGCTCGCCGTGGTGCCGCTGCCGTCGCTGCGCTTCGGCCAGGTGGCCACGCTGGTCGGTGGTGCGGGCCTCGCTGGAGTCGCCGCCTACGCCGGATCGCCGCTGACCGAACGGTCGCCGAGCATGCAGGGCTTTGGCCTCGTGGCGTCGCTGCTGCTGGCCGTCGGGCTGCTGGTGCTCGCGCGCGGCGAGGGGCCGGTGGCGCGTGCTCTGCGTTGGCGCTGGCTCGCGGTGTTCGGCCGCTACAGCTACTGCATCTACCTGACCCACGTGCTGGTCATCGAGGTCCTCGGCCACTGGTGGCTGGAGACCGCCGGTGGGTGGGCTCGCGAGTGGCCGCTCACCTGGGTACTCGCGCTGACCGTCGTCAGCATTGCCACAAGCCTCGCCGTCGGCTTCGTCAGCTGGCACCTGTTCGAGAAGTGGTTCCTGCGGCTGAAGCGCTACTTCCCCGGCGCCGCGCGTTGACGTCGCTGGGATCACCTCGCCCGCGGCCGCGGGCGCCTCGCGACGAGAAGCAGGTGACTCGGCTCCAGGCTTGCAGTAGCTCTCTCCCCATGCGCCGGCTCGTAGTACACGCCCTGTTCGCCACGTTCGTCGCCGCGTGCAGCCCCTTCGGGCCCGGCACCATTCCCGCCGCGCGCTTCGACTACAACCAGGCGATCGCGCAGTCGTGGGACCAGCAGCTGCTGCTGAACCTCGTGCGCCTGCGCTACCGCGACACGCCGCAGTTCCTGCAGATCGGTTCGGTGCTGGCGCGCTACTCGCGCGTGCAGGGAGCCAAGGCCGAGGCCGAGTTCGGCGTGCTCGGCACGCGGCGGACGGCGACCACCGCCGGCATCGACATGTCCTTCGAGGAAGTGCCGACGATCACCTACGTGCCGCTGCAGGGAGAGGAGTTCACCCGCCACCTGCTGCGGCCGATCGGCACCCAGCCGTTGTTCCTGCTGGCGCGTTCGGGCTGGAGCATCGAGCGCCTGCTGCGCTGTTGCGTGCAGCAGATCAACGGCATCCCGAACGCACCGAGCTGTGCCGGACCGACGCCGGCCGTGGCGCCGGACGCGCAGCAGTTCGCCGAGCTGGCGAGCCTGCTGCGGGCGCTGCAGCTCGAAGGACGACTGACCAGCATGGTCGACGGCGCCGACGACACCGTGGCGAACAAGAAGACCGAACTGCCGCGCCTCGTGCTCGACCAGTCCGACGACCCGCGCCTCGCGAGCTTGCGCACGATGCTCGGCCTCGGCGCCACGTGCCAGGTGTTCCCGGTCGAGACGGGGCTCGGCACCGGCGACGGCTGCTCGGTGGTGCTGCAGACACGTTCGTTGCTCGGGATGATGTTCTTCCTGTCGCTCGGCGTCGAAGTGCCCGAGCAGGACCTCGCCATCGGGCTGGTCACCAACACGCGCGATCGCACCGGGGCACCCTACGACTGGCGGACGCTGGTCGGCGACCTGTTGCGTGTGCGGTGCTCGGTGGCGCCGCCGGACAACGCCTACGTGGCGATCCGCTACCGCGACCACTGGTGGTATGTCGACGATGCCGACCTCGAGTCGAAGTCGACGTTCTTCCTGCTGACGTGGCTGTTCAACCTGCAGGCCAGCACCGCGCACGGCGTCGGACCGTTCCTGTCGGTCGGCACCGGCGGTTGACGCCGAGGTGGCAGCGGCGTTGGGCCCGCGGCGACGACCGTCGGGGCCCGTGCTCGCGTCGCTCACGTCGTCGGATCGTGGTCGGGCGAGAACGGCAGCGCCTGCAGGAAGCGGCGGCCGTAGGCCTTCGTGCGCACGCGCGGGTCGAGCAGCACGACGGTGCCGCGGTCCTGGCTGCTGCGGATCAGGCGGCCGAAGCCCTGGCGGAACTTCAGGATCGCCTCCGGCAGCGAGTGGTCGCCGAACGGCTCGCGCCCTTGCGACTTCAGCAGCTGCATGCGCGCCTGCGTCAGCGGGTGGCCCGGGCTCTGGAACGGCAGCCGCGTGATCACCAGCAGCGTCAGCGCATCGCCGCGCAGGTCGATGCCTTCCCACAGGCTGTCGGTGCCGATCAGCACCGAGGTCGGGTTGCTGCGCTTCTGTTCGAGCAGGCGCGCCAGCGGCGCTTCGCCTTGCACCAGCAGGTCGATGCCGGCCTGCTGCAGGTGCGGGCGCAGCGACGCGGCGGTGCTGCGCACGAACTCCCACGACGTGCACAGCACCAGCGCGCGGCCGCCGTTCTGCAGCACGTGGTGCAGCGTGTGCTCGACCACCTCGCGGCGGAACGCGTTCGCTTCGGTGGTCGGATCGGGCAGTGCCTCGGGAATCACCAGGCGCACCGCGCGGTCGTAGTCGAACGGCGAGCCGACGCGCAGCGTGTCGCAGTGGTCGAGGCCGAGCTGGCGGCGCAGCCAGCCGAACTCGGCGTCGGCGCCGGTGCCGAGCGTCGCCGACGTCAGCACCGCGGTGACGCCGCCAGAGAACAGGTGCTGGCGCAGCGTCTGGCTGACGTCGAGTGGTGCTCCGCACAGCTGCGGGCCGTGGCGCCCCGGTTCGAGCCAGCGCACCAGCGGCGTCGGCGATTCGGGGTTCGGCACGCACAGCGCGCGCAGCACCGAACACAGCGAGTCGAGGCCGTTGGCGCGCGCCTGCAGTTCCATGCGTGCGTCGACTTCTTCGGTGCGCACGGCGGCGGTGCCGAGCTCGGTCGACAACGCGCGCAGCACCGGCGTCAGCGGTTCCTCGAGGAGTTCGTCGCGCAGGGCCTGGCCTTCGCCCTGGCCGGTGGCCTGCAGCTTCTCCTCGAGCATCGCGAAGAACGCTTCGTTGTGCTGCTGCGCCTCCTCCCACAGGATCTTCGCCGTCGCCGAGCCGTGGCGCGCCAGCAGGCTGCGTTCGCTGCGGCGGCCGTGCAGGCGGCGCAGGTGCCATCCGACGGTGGTGCGGCCGACGCGCAGGCCGAGGCTCTCGGTGGCGGTGCGTTCGAGGTGGTGCGCCTCGTCGAAGATCACCACGCGGTGCGGCGGCAGGTAGCTGGCGCCGGCGATGCGCAGCGCCAGGTCGGCGAAGTAGAGCGCGTGGTTGACCACCAGCACCTGCGCCGACTGCATGCGGCGGCGCGCGCGTTGCCAGTGGCAGCGGTCGTAGTGCTTGCAGGCGCGCTGCAGGCAGTTGCCGTGCTCGGCCTGCACTTCCTCCCAGACCTCGGGCAGCGGCGGGAACGGCAGGTCCTGCTTGGTGCCTTCACCGGTCGTCATCGACCAGCCGACGATCTTGCGCAGCTGGTCGCCGCGCTCGGGATCGTCGAACAGGTGGCGCTCGCGCTCGGCCAGCTCCATGCGGCGCAAGCAGACGTAGTTGTTGCGGCCGATCGCGGTCACCGACGACCACTCGAACGGCAGCACCGCGTGCAGGAACGGCAGGTCCTTGTGCTCGAGCTGCTCCTGCAGCGCGATCGTGCGCGTCGACACCACCACCGGGCCTTCGCCCTGGTGCGTGTCGGCGTGGACGGCGGCGGGCAGCAGGTAGGCGAACGACTTGCCGGTGCCGGTGCCGGCCTCGGCGATCAGGTGCCGCCGTTCCTTCAGCGCGCGTTCCACCGCCGTCGCCATCTCGAGCTGCTGCGGGCGCGGCTCGAAGTCCGGCAGGCGGCGCGCGATCGGCCCCGTCGGGCCGAGCAGCTGTTGCACCGAGAGGTCGTCGCTCACGGGCCACTGTCGGTGCCACGGCCAGTGTCACTGCCAGGAGTGGCGCCCGGGGCGGCCAGCTCGATCGGCGCCGTGCGCAGGAAGTCCTGCGGCAGCAGCATGCGATTCCAGCTCGGTTGGCGGCGGTCGTAGAGCACGGGCATCTCCTCGTAACGCCCGGAGGCCATCTGCTCCAGCAGGCGCGCGCCGAGTTCGCCGTGGCGACGGACCCAGTGCCGGTTGTGGCGCAGCGTGGCGTGGTGGTCGCGGAAGGTGTAGTCGACGCGCAGCATCTGCGGCAGCACGTGCGGCACCTCGGTGACGCGGTGCACGAGGCCGGGCGACACGTCGCCGTGCACCAGCACGCGCCGCAGCTGCAGCATCGACGTCAGCCACGCCAGCAGCAGCAGGCCGCCGGGCAGCGCCAGCACGCGCAGCCAGAACTGGGCGCGCAGCCAGTCGCGGTCGATGTGCAGCACGCCACCGACGAGGCGGTGCAGGTTGATGTCGGCCACGAGCACCTCGGCCGTTCGCTCGTCGCCGACGCGGCACGAGCCGGCGGGCATGAAGCAGTGGCCGCTCAGCCGGACCTGCTGCGGGCCAAAGCGCAGTTCGTAGACGACTTCCTCACGGCGACGGCCGTCGATATCGACCGGCGGGTTCACCTGCCGCACGACGGCGGTGGCGGTCTCGACCGGGCCGCGGTCGAGCGTCGGGCCCAGCGAGAACTTGCCCCCCGACTGCAGGAACATCGCCCACGCCACCATCACGCCGACCGCGGTCGGGATCGCGCCGAGGGCCCACAGCGGCCAGCGGTGCGCCAACAGCGGCCGGAGCCGCAGCCGGCGGGGGGCCGGCGGGATGTTGCGCACTTCATGCCTCATGGACAGCGAATCTGAGCGCCGCCGGCGGACCGTCTCAACCGCAGGTTGCCCTCTCGCCGGCGGCGGGGTCAGTGCACGTCGCCGCGCCCGTGCTGGGCGAGCAGCCAGCGGCGGAACGCCTGCAGCGCCGGCAGTTCGGCCCGCGCCTCCGGATAGGCGAGCCAGTAGGCCCTGCCGGTCGGTTCGCGCGTGGCCGCGAACGCTTCGACGACGCGGCCGGCGGCGAGCTCTTCGTCGCAGGCGAACGTCGGCAACACCGCCACGCCGAGGCCCGCGATCGCCGCCTGCAGCACCATCTGGTGGTGTTCGAAGCGCGGGCCGCGGCGGCCGTCGACGCCGGTCACGCCCTTCTTGGCCAGCCATTCGGCGAACGCCATCGGCCGCGTCGCCATCTGCAGCATCGTCGCGCGCCGCAGGTCCGCCGGCGTCTCGAGGTCGAGGCGACGGCGGTAGCTCGGGCTGCAGACCAGCACGACGTCTTCGTCCATCAGCTTGTCGAGGCGGGCGCCGGGCCAGTGTTCGACGCCGTGGTGGATCGCCGCGTCGAGGTCCTCGGCGGCGAAGTCGAACGCCTGCAGCCGGGTGGTGAAGTGCACTTGCACGTCGGGGTTGGCTTCGGCGAACGACGGGAACCGCGGGATCAGCCAGCGCGTGCCGTAGGTCGGCAGGATCGCCAGCTGCAGCACACCGCCGCCGCGGCGCAGCGTGCGCAGCTCCAGCGCCGCCGTCTCCAGCCGGTCGAACGCCGCGCGCAGGTGCTGCAGGTAGTGCTCGCCGGCGGCGGTCAGGCGGATGCGCTGCCGTTCCCGGTGGAACAGGTTGGCGCCGAGGTGCTCCTCCAGCGACTGGATCTGGCGGCTGACGGCGCCCTGGGTCAGGTGCAGTTCGCGGGCGGCCGCGGTGATGCTGCCGTGGGCGGCGGCCGACTCGAACGCCTGCAGGGCGGCGGTGCTGGGCAGGGTGCGCGGCATGTCATGAGCCTACCGCATGATCTCATGCCGAGAAGTCGTGGCGTGGTGGCGGCAGGCGAGACCCGGCTTGTGCTACCTTTCGCGCACTTCCGCCGCGGGCAGTGCGGGTCACCGCGATCCAACCGCCCATCGCCACCGGCAGGAGCCCGAGACGCCCATGCTGCCATCCATGCAGAACCTTCATGAATCGACCTTGTGGGCCCTGCTCGACCGCGTGGTCGGCACCGTCCGCACCGTGCGGCTCTTCGAGGCGCTGCAGATCCACGCCAGCCTGCTGCGGCCGCGGTCGGACCGGCTCAACCGGGCGGAGCTGGCGCAGGCGCTGAACATGCTGCTGTTCGAGGACGTCACGCGGCGCGTGCCGATGGCCGCCGCCTACGTCGGCGACGCCGTGCGGCAGGGGCGCAAGCTGGTGTTCGACCACGGCGCCCTGCGCACGGTCGCGACCGACAACGGCGCCTTGCCGCGCGGCCAGGAAGCGTTCCGCCGCCTCCTCGAGCCGCTCGGCTTCGAGTGCCGCGGCATCTACCCGCTCGACCGGCTCGGCATGACCGGCCGCGCCTACACGCACTGCGACCTGCCCGAGAGCATCGCCCAGTTCTTCGTCAGCGAACTGCACCCCGAGCGCTTCAGCCCGGCGTTCCAGGCGGCCGTGCAGCGCGTCGTCGGCAACTCGCGCGATCCGCTGCCGCTCTGCGCCAAGGACATGCTCGGCGAGCTCGCGCACACCGGCGAGCTCGGCTTCGAGGACGCGACCCAGCTGCTGCCGAACCTGGTCTGCTGCTTCGACCGTCAGCACCAGGAGCCGCGCTGGAGCGACTACCAGGCGCTGCTGGCCGAATCGAAGGAGATGGCGTGGATCGCCACCGAAGGCAACGCCTTCAACCACGCCACCGACCGCGTCGCCGACGTCGGCGCCGTCGCCGACCGCCAGCGCGAGCTCGGGCGCCCGGTCAAGGCCGAGGTCGAGGTGTCGAAGAGCGGGCGTGTGCGGCAGACGGCGTTCCAGGCGACCATGGTCGAGCGCTTGTTCCTCGACGACCACGGCAGCCTGGTCGCCCACAAGGTGCCGGGCTCGTTCCACGAGTTCATCACCCGCGACGAGGAGACCCCGGGCGTGCTCGACCTGCGGTTCGACAGCAGCAACGCCACCGCCATCTTCAAGATGACGACGAAGTCCTGAGCGCGCGTTCCGTCGGGCGAGACCCGTCGGGTAAGACCTCTGCCGATGACCGCTGATCCCCTCGTCGACGCCTTCGCCCGGCTGCTCGGGCCCGGCGGTGTGTTGACCAGCCCCGAAGACCGCGCGCGGTTCGAGAAGGGCTGGCGCTACGGTGCTGGTACCGCGCGCTGCATCGTGCGCCCCTCGTCGACGGCGGAGGTCGCCGCGGTGCTGCGGCTGTGCGGCGAGCAGCGCGTGCGCGTCGTGCCGCAGGGCGCCAACACCGGCCTCGTCGCCGCGTCGACGCCGGACGCCAGCGGGGCGATGGTCGTGTTGAGCCTCGAACGCCTGAACCGGCGCATCGAGGTCGACGTGCACGGCCGCACGGTCGTCGTCGACGGCGGCGTGCTGCTGAGCCAGCTGAACGAAGCGCTGGCCAAGGACTGGTTCTGGTTTCCGGTCGACCTTGGCGCTGATCCGCAGATCGGCGGCATGGTGGCGACGAACACCGGCGGCACTCGGCTCTTGCGCTACGGCGACGTGCGCCACAACCTGCTTGGGCTCGAGGTCGTGCTCGGCGACGGCCGCGTGCTGACGCAGCTCAACCGCCTGCGCAAGAACAACACCGGGCTCGATCCGAAGCACCTGTTCGTCGGCACCACCGGCGTCTTCGGTGTGGTGACGCGCGCCGTGCTGCAGATCGCGCCGCTGCCGCAGCAGCGCGCGGTGGCGCTGGTCGCCTGCCAGGACGGCGACACCGTGCTCGAACTGCTGACCGCGCTCGAGGGGCAGCTCGGCGAGGTGCTGAGTGCGTTCGAGGTGATGAGCGCCAACGCGCTCGAGGCGGTGTTCGCGCACCAGCCGAACCTGCGCAAGCCGTTCGCCGTGCTGCCGCGCTATGCCGTGCTGGTCGAGCTGTCGTCGACGCTGCCGGCGTCCTCGTTCTCGCTGGAGGCGGCGCTGCAGGCGCGCCTCGAGTGGTTCGTCGAGCAGGCCGGCGACGGCGTGCTCGACGTGCTGGTCGGCAACGGCGACGAGTTCTGGCAGATGCGCCACCACATCAGCGAGAGCCTGCGCAGCGTCGGCAAGATGCTGGCGTTCGACATCAGCGTGCCGCGTTCGATGCTGCCGGCGTTCACCGGCGAGGTCGAGCGCCTGCTCGCCGCCGACTGGCCCGCCGTGCGGCTGTGCGACTACGGCCACTGGGGCGACGGCGGCACGCACCTGAACCTCGTGTGGGCCGAGGCCGCGGTCGGCAAGCCGGCGGCCGAAGTCGTCGCGGCGCTGCAGCCGCGCATCTACGAACTCGCGGTGCACGGCTACGGCGGCAGCTATTCGGCCGAGCACGGCGTCGGCCCGCACAACCAGCGCTACTACGACCTCTACACCGATCCGGTGGTGAAGCAGCTGTGCGGGCTGCTCGGCGACTTCTGCGACCCGGGCCAGCTGCTCGCCACCGTTCGCCTGCGCTGATCGCGAACGTGCCGGCCCGTTCGATGGGCCCGCATCGCGACCGCGGCCGGGCTCAGGCCTGGCGCAGCGGCCGCACGATCAGGTCCTTCAGCGCGAAGTTGCTGCCTTCGCCGACGCGCGTGACGAACAGGTCGTTGTGGTGGCGGATCAGGCCGAACTCGTCGAAGCACGCGACGCCGCCGCAGACTTCCATCGCCAGCGTCAGCAGGTCGCTGGCGGTGCGGCTGCAGTCGACCTTGACCTTCGCCGCCTGCTCGCGCGACAGCTTGTCGGCCTCGTAGAGCCGGCAGCAGTGCATCAGCCAGGTCAGGCCGCGCTCGAGCGCGATGTCCATGTCGACGATCACGTCCTGCACGCGCTGGAAGCGGCCGATCGGCTTGTCGTCGAACTGGATGCGTTCCTCGGCGTAGACGCGCGTCTTGTCGAGCGCGAACGCCAGCGAGCCGAGGGCGAGCGACGCGATGAACAGGCGGCCGCCGTTCAGCGTCGTCACCATCACCTTGAAGCCGTCGTTCTCGTTGCCCAGGATCGCGTCGTGCGCGACCTCGACGTTCTCGAGCATGATCGAGCCGGTCGAGGACTGCTCCCAGACCTTCTTGCCCTGCATCTCCTGGTAGAAGACGCCCTTCTGCTGCATCGGCACGATGAAGCAGGTCGAGCGCTTGCCGTTGGGGCCGGTCGGGTTGGTCAGCGCGTGCACCACGACGTGGCTCGCCCAGCGGGCGTTCGTCGACCAGCACTTCTCGCCGTTCAGCACCCAGCGGTCGCCCTTCTTGACCGCGGTGACCTGCGGGTTGGCGGCGTCGCTGCCGCGGCCGGGCTCCGACAGGCCGAACACGAACATGCGCTCGCCCTTGGCCAGCGCCGGCAGGTGCGCCTTCTTCTGCGCCTCGGTGCCGCACAGCTGCAGGGGCTTCGCGCCGAGCGAGATCGCCGCCCCCGGGGTGATCGCCACCGCCTGGCTGTGGTAGGCGAGGGCCAGCCCCATCAGCACGAGGTCGGTGTGGTCGCCGCCTTGGCCGCCGTACTGCTCGGCGATGGGCAGGCCGAACAGGCCGATCTCGCCCATCTTGCGGATCGCCTCGTCGGGGACGAGGCAGTGTTCACGCTCCCAGTGGAGCAGGTGCGGCGCGATCTCCGCGTCGCCGAAGTCGCGCACCATCTCGTAGAACGCGAACTTCTCTTCGGGGATCAGGTCCTTGAGGTAACTGTCGATACGGCGTGCCATTCGGCGGCGGAGCGTAGCGCGCGAGGTCGCCGCAGGCGATGGCGATCAGCGCGTGCCGTCGCCAGCCTCGTTCGGCGCCATTCCGGCCAGGAAGGTCCGCGCCGGCCGGTTGTCCGGATCGATCTGCAGCACGCGCTCGAACGCCGCCCTGGCGGCCGCCGCGTCGCCGCTGAACCGCAAGTTGTAGCCGCGCACCAGGTGGGCGGGTGCGTCGTAGGGCTTCTTGGCCACGTAGGCATCGAGCGTCGCCTGCTGTTCGGCGAACGTCTTCGCATCGCCGTAGAACGTCCGCTTGTCGGTGGTGGCCGTGGCGAGTGCCGGATCGAGCCGCAGGCCTTCGCCGATCAGGAACGCCGCATACGGGTAGTCGCCGCTGGCGAAGGCCGCGTCGGCGAGCACGAAGTGCAGCTGGGCGTCGCTCGGCGCGTAGGCGCGCGCCTTGCCGTAGGCCGCGCTGGCGTCGGTGAAGCGGTTGGCGCGGAAGTAGAAGTCGCCGAGCTCGCTGTACTTCGACGCGAGGTCGTTCGCCGTCTGCTCGTCGGCCGCGTTCGCCGGCACCTCGACCATGCGGGCCGAGCCCTGCACCTCGCTGCCGGCGACCTGCGTCTCCACCGTCGGGCCGTTGCTCGGGCTGGTGGTGTCGTCGGTGATCGTCACCGTGCTCGACGCCGGCACGTTGACGACCGTGACCGTGCTCGGGACGTAGAGGTAGGTCGGGCAGTAGACGCTGCTCGGATACCACCAGAACGAGGTCGGTGCGCACCAGGGGTTGCACGCCGAGTAGTACCAGGCGGTGGTGTAGCAGTCGTTCCAGTAGGCACCGCGCCACGCCCACCACGGCGAGTGCCACCACGACCAGCCACCGACGAAGCCGACGCGCGGCCCGAAGCCGATGGCGAAGGTGGAGCACTGGTTCGGCCATACGCCGAATCCGCCCCAGCCTCCTCCCCAGCCTCCTCCCCAGCCGCCGCCCCAGCCCCACGTGTTCCAGCCGCAGGGGTTCCACCAGTTGCCCCAGTAGCCGCCGTAGAGGCCGTTCGCGCAGCCGAAG
>CANGSN010000016.1 GCA_947455805.1 Planctomycetota bacterium | reverse complement strand
TCGCGGCGCGCGGTGGCGCCGCCGCGGCGGATTCCCGATCGAGCATCAACCCCGGCTTGGCCTCCATCCGTGCATGCGGCCCTTGGCACGCGAGCAGCAACAACCAGGAGACGACCAGACCGAACCAGCATCGCCACGTTCGCTCTTGCATGGATACTTCGTCCCACCGCATTCCCCGGCGGGCTCGCGGTTCTACCCGACGCGCGTAGGATCGCCACGATGCCGTCGGCTGCACCCCTCTGGTTCTGTTCCTTGCTGCTCGCCGCCCCGCAGGAGCCGGTCGAGCCGCCGCCCCCGCCCCCGCCGCCGGCGGCCACCACGAAGCAGATCGTCTGGCAGCGCAACCTCACCGACGCGCTGGCGGCGCAGCAGGCGAGCGGCCTGCCGCTGCTGGTCGTCGTCAACCAGGACGGGGAGACGTTCAACGACCGCTTCGCGGCGAACGTCTACCAGGACCCCGAGTTCGTGGCGCTGACCGAAGGCTACGTCTGCGTCGTCGCCTCACCGATCCAGCACAACCCCGCCGACCACGACGAGAACGGCAACCGCATCGACTGCCCGCGCTTCCCCGGCTGCACCTGCAGCGAGCACGTCACCATCGAGCCGGAGCTCTACCGCCGCTGGTTCAAGGGGCAGCGCGTGGCGCCGCGCCACCTCGCGGTCGCCGTCGACGGCACCGTGCTGTTCGACCGTTTCCTCGACAGCAGCATGCAGCGCGCGATCGACGAGATCCGCAAGCACAAGGGCACGACGAAGGACGGCTACGCCCCCACCGACGACCTCGGCGAACTGTTCCGCCGCCGCGACGCGGCGTCGCGCCTGCGCCTCGAGCAGCGCCTGCAGAAGGGCGACGCCGCCGAACGCGCGCGCGTGCTGACCGCCGCGGCCGATGCCACCAACGCGCCGATCGACCTGCTGCGGCCGGTGCTGCGCACGGGCTCGCCGAGCGAGATGGTGCTGGCGATCGAGGCGCTGGCGCGCATCGAAGACGCCGGCGTGCTAACGGAGATCGAGAACGTGCTGGCGCGCATCGACCATGCGCAGAGCGTGCAGCTGCTGGTCGCGGCACTGACCAGGCTCGGCGCCGGCAACCCGGCCGCCGCGCGCCTGGCGCAACACTTCGCGCTCGACGCGAACACGCCGCTGGCGAAGCCGTGGACCAACGCCTGGAGCCCGCCGGCCGCCGACGCCGAGGATCGCGAGCAGATCGAAGCGCTGCTGAACCGCTGCGACGCGGCGCTGCGCGAACGCGCCTTGGACCACGCGATGCGCCTGCAGCAGGCGATCGGCAACCTGATGCTGGCGCGCATCCTGATGCGCGACGGCAAGCGCGGCGCCGACCTGTGGCTCGAGGAGACGGCGAACGCCGCCGGCAAGGTCCTCGCCGGCAAGGACCCCGAAGGGCAAGCAGCCGACGACGGCCTGCGCGCCGAAGCCGCCGCGGTGGCGACGATCGCCGCCTGGCTGCGCGGCGACGGCAAGGCGGCGGCGAACTTCGCCGTGCAGGCACTCGGCACGGTGCAGAGCCAGCGCCAGCCCGACGCCTGGCTCGCGCGCCAGTTCGCCGAAACGCTGATCCCGCTGACCGCGCAATCCGCTTACGGCATCGCCCAGGAGAACCCGAACGCGAGCCTGCGCCCGCAACTCGAACGCCTCGTCGCCGCCGAAGCGCTGCTCGACCAGCACGGCGGCGCCAGCGAAGCGACGGCCCTGGCGGCGATCGCCTGCTACGAGTTCGCCGGCCTGCGGCTGCGCGCGCGCCAACGCGCCGGCGTGCTGATCCAGCGCTTCCCGGGCTCGGCGCAGGCGCACCAATACTGGCGCAACCGCGAGTTCCAGGACCTCGGCCCCGAGCGCCTGCGCGCCGACTACGCGCGCTTCCTCGCCAGCGCCGCCGACCGCGCCACCGCCGCGTGGTTCGTCGGCTACGCCGAGGTGGTGATCGCCGAGTCGCGCGTCACCGCCAAGGATGGCCCGGGCGCGCGCGCCGCCTACGACGCGGCGATCGCGCAGTTCACCGCCTGCGCCGACGGCAACCCCGACTACGCCGACAACGCGAACCACTTCCGCGTGCTGGCGCTCGCCGGCCGCGCGGTGACGAAGCTCGAGGCCGCCGACGGCGAAGGCGCGGTCGAGGACCTGCTGCAGGCGGCGGCGCTGCGGCCCGCGAGCCTCGGCGAGAAGGACGGCCTCGGCCGCGATCCGAAGGGTCTGATGCTGCGCGTCGCGCGCACGCTGAAGACCAAGGGCGAGAAGGAACTCGCCGCACGCCTCGACGCACTGCTGGAGTAAGGGCCGCTTAGGGATGCGGCGGCGCCCGTATGCTGTGCCGCCATGTTCGAACGCATCACCGACCACGCGCGCAAGGCGATGGCCGACGCGCGCCAGCACGCGCTGCGGCTGCGGCACCCGGCGATCGCCCCGGAGCACCTGCTGCTCGGGCTGCTGTCGCAGGAGAACACCGACGCCGACCACGTGCTGCACGAGGTCGGCGTCGACCGCGAGTCGCTGCGGCTGGCGCTGCAGTCGACGCTGGTGCCGGGCGACAGCGCGCACGCGGCGAACGCGGCCCTGCCGTTCACGCCCGAGGCGAAGAAGGTGCTCGAATCGATGATGCGCGAGGCGGCGGAGCGCGGCCACAGCCACCTCGGCCCAGCACACCTGCTGCTGGCCCTGGCCGGCGTCAGCGACGCCATGCCAGCACAGATCCTCGCCAAGCTCGGCGCCGACCTGCCGGCCCTGCGCGCCGCGGTGCAGACGCACACGACGCGGCTCGAGCGCGGTGCCGTTCGCCTGTTGCTGATCAGCAACTCGACGATGCACGGCGGCGGCTACCTCGAGCACTGCGGCGCGCAGATCCGCGACTTCCTCGGCAGCGGCCGGCGCCGCGTGCTGTTCGTGCCGTACGCGCTCGCCGACCACGACGCCTACGCGGCGAAGGCGAAGGCGGCGTTCGCGGCGCTGGGCCACGAGCTGGTGTCGGTGCACACGCAGGAGCAAGGTCCGCGCGCGGTCGACGAGGCCGACGCGGTGTTCGTCGGCGGCGGCAACACCTTCCGCCTGCTGAACGCGCTCTACGAACGTTCGCTGCTGCCGGCGATCCAGCGCCGTGCGCTGCAGGGCATGCCGTACGTCGGCAGCAGTGCCGGCACCAACGTCGCGACGTTGTCGATCCGCACGACCAACGACATGCCGATCGTGCAGCCGCCGACGTTCACGGCGCTGCAGCTGGTGCCGTTCCAGATCAACCCGCACTACCTCGATCCGGACCCGACCAGCAAGCACATGGGCGAGACGCGCGAGGAGCGGCTGCGCCAGTTCCACGAAGAGCACGACACGCCGGTGCTCGGCCTGCGCGAAGGCTGCATGCTGCGCGTCGAGGGCAAGCAGGCGACGCTGCTCGGCACGACCAACGCGCGGCTCTTCCGCCGCGGGCAGGCGCCGCAGGAGTTCGTGCCGCCGTGCGACCTGTCGTTCCTCCTCGGCGACTGACCGCGGGATCCGCGGCGCCGGCTCGCACGACGTGCGCGAGCGGATAGCCTGCGCCGCCTCGGTCCCACGATGCAGTCCATCCCGAACGCCCTCGCCGTGGTGCTGGCCGCCAGCACCGTCCTGGCACAGACGCCGCCCCCGAACGCACCGACCGCCAAGGCACCAGCGAGCACGGCGCCGGCGATCAAGAAGGAGGAGATCCTCGCCCACGTGCGCTTCCTCGCCGACGACCTGCTCGAGGGCCGCGGCCCGGGCACGCGCGGCGACCAGCTGGCGCGCAACTACCTCGGCGCGCAGCTGCAGGCGGCCGGCCTGCAGCCCGGCGGCGCAGAGGGCAGCTGGATGCAGCCGGTGCCGATCCTCGGCATCACGTCCGCGGTGACGACGCCGCTGCACGCGCGCGGAGCGAAGGGCGAGCTGAAGTTCACCGCCCCCGACGACTACACCGCGGTCGCTGGCAGTCCCGACGCGACCGCTGCGTGGAACGGCGCCGAGCTGGTGTTCGTCGGCTACGGCATCCACGCGCCCGACCAGCAGTGGGACGACTTCGGCACCGTCGACGTGCGCGGCAAGGTGCTGCTGGTGATGAACGACGACCCGTCGTTCGACCCAAAGCACTTCGCCGGCAAGGCACGGCTCTACTACGGCCGCTGGAGCTACAAGTTCGAGGAGGCCGCGCGCCGCGGTGCACTCGGCGCGATCGTGATCCACACGACGCCGTCGGCCGGCTACCCGTTCCAGGTGATCCAGGCCAACCACGGCCGCGAGAACTTCTGGCTGCCGTTCGACGCCGGCACGCCGACGCTCGGCATCCGTTCGTGGATCGGCGAGGACGCGGCGAAGTCGCTGTGCGCGCTCGGCGGCCACGACCTCGACCAGCTGCGCCGCAACGCCGAACGCGTACCCGGGCCGCCGGTGCCGCTCGGGGTCACGCTCGACCTCGCCATCGCCAACACCGTGCGCGAGCTGCCGTCGGGCAACGTCGTCGGCGTGCTGCCCGGCAGCGACCCTGCCCTGCGCGACCAACACGTGATCGTCACCGCGCACTGGGACCACCTCGGCATCGGCAAGCCGCGCGGCGACGACGCGATCTACAACGGCGCCGTCGACAACGCCTCGGGCTGCGCCGGCATGCTGGCGCTGGCCCGCGCCGCCGCCAGCGCCCCGCGTCCACGCCGTTCGCTGCTGTTCGTCGCCGTCACCGCCGAGGAGTCGGGCCTGCTCGGCTCACAGTGGTTCGCACGCAACCCGACGGTGCCGGCCGCGAGCCTGATCGCGAGCTTCAACGTCGACGGCCTCAACGTCTGGGGCCCGACGCACGACATCGAGTTCATCGGCCACGGCAAGAACAGCCTGACCGCGCTCGCCAGCGAGATCGCCGCAGCGCACGGCCGCCGCATCGAGCCCGACAGCAATCCGGACCTCGGCCTGTTCTACCGCAGCGACCACTTCAACTTCGCGCGCATCGGCGTGCCGGCCGCCTACTTCAAGGCGGGCAAGGACTTCCTCGATCGCCCCGAGGATCGCAAGCGCATGAAGGCGAGCTACACGACGGTGCACTACCACCAGCCGACCGACGAGATCGCGCCGTGGTGGAACCTCGACGGCGCCGTCAGCGACCTGCAGATCCTGCTCGAGTGCATGCTGCGCGTGGCGAACGACGACGCCGTGCCGACGTGGACGCCGGGCGACGAGTTCGCCAACGTGAAGCGCTGAGCGAGCGGCGCGTTCGCTTCAGCGCTGCGCGATCACGGGCGCCGGCGTCGCGAGGAACTTCCACACGCCCGCGTCCGGCAGGTCGCGCAGCGCTGGCACCCGAGCGCGCGCGGAGGCGAGGGGCTCGCGCTGCACGGAGTAGCGGACTCTCGACTCCACGCCGTCGACGGTGGCGAAGCCGAGGCCCAGTTCGCGCAGATACCACACGGCGCCGGACAGGTAGCCCGGCTGGCTGCGCGAATCGCCGCAGCCCACCAGCGTCCACTTGCCACCGGGGGCCACCGGCGACGGCAGTTCGGGCACGTAGACGATCGGCTCGTTGTGGCGCGCACCCGCCGTTGACACGAACAGTTCGCGCGTGAGGCGCTGCCGTTCGCCGGCGACCTCGAGGTCGTAGTCGCAGCGCACGACCATCAGTTCGCCGGCCGGCGGTGCGTCCGACAGTTCCCACGAATGCACCCTCAGCTCTTCGGGCGGAGCACTGCGCACGGACCACGGCGGCGACGACTGGCAGGCGACCGCGAGGCACGACAACGCGAACAGCAGGCAGGGGCGCTTGAGCATGCGATTCCTCCGGAGGGGCGACGGAAGGGAGCAGGAACGCGGCCCACGTTCGCCGCGCCCACAGGAGGCGTCAAGGCGGGCTCGACGGCGTGGGGCGCAGCACAGCAAGCTCAGCGCAGGACTACCGACATGGCCCTGCCCGCTTCGAGCGTGCCGCGCCTCGGAACGCTCTGCACGGCCCCGGAGCGGATCTGCGTCACTTGCAGCGAGGCCTTCAGGCCGGCGAAGCCAGCCACCGGGACGCGCACGCAGCCATCCGCATCGGTCCGATGCAGTCCCTGCCACGAACGCCACATGCCGCGCTGCAGATCGAACAGCAACGGATCGAACCACTCCTTGCCGTCACCTGGACGCGTGGCACTCGGCACGAGGCGCAGCCATTCCCCGGGACACGGCCGATCGCCCGCGTCCACCAGGAACAACGACGCGGACTCCGCGACCTGCAGGCGCAACTCCAGTTGCTCGGGACGCGAGGCGCCGTCGAACACGTGGTAGGCGAAGCGCGTCGCGTCGAACGCGACCAGCAGCCAGCGACCGCGGCCGATGCGCACCGAGGCGCGACCACGATGGTCGACGGCGAGCGGCGCTTCGAGCGCCACCCCGGACGCCTCGGGATGCGACGGCCACAGCGCCACGTGCAGGCCCGCGGCGACGACGCCGTTCTCGTCGACCACGCGGATGTTGGTCGTCGTACGCGCGACATCGACGACGGCGCGATCTTCCCCCGGCTCGACGATCGCCCACGCCGTGGCGTGTTCGGGCACGTCGATGCGCGCGAGGCGCAGCGGCCCGCTCGGCGCCTCGTCGCGCGGGCGGTCGGCCTTCAGGCGCCACAGGTTCCAGTTCGGCCACGGCAACGCGGCGACGCCGTCGGCGGCCACCCGCATGCGCTCGACGCCTTCGTCGCGCTGCGCCGAGAACGGCGACCCAGGCACGACACCGAACAGCGTCAGCTCGCAAGCTGTCGGCGGTTCGAGGTGCAGCGGCAGCGGCTTCGTCAGCGGCACCTCCAGCACGAGGTCACCTGGCTCGAACGTGGCGCGATCACGCGACGCGAGGCGCGGCGCCGCCGACGCGCGGCCCGCGCCGAATCCCTCGGCGCGCGCCTCGACCACGACGATGCGGTCCCCGGCGACCGTGTGGTCGTAGGCGACCTGGGTCTGCAGCATGCCCTGGGCATCGGTGACGCCGAGAAGCGAACGGACCAGCTCCGGCGAGCGCGGTGCGCCCATCGCCGCCTTGGAAGTCCCGTCGAAGTCGGCGGGAAAGCAGCGCGTGACCACGGCGCCCGCCACCGGCTTTGCTCCGGGACCGACGACGCGCACCGTGAACGCGTAGGGAGCACCGACGAGACGGGACACCGTCGGCCGCGCGTTGGCCTCGCTGTCGCCCTCGCCCTCGAGTCGCGCACCCCACAGCGCACGCCCGTCGCGATCGAACACCGCGAGCATGCCGATCGTTGGCATCGGCGGCGCCATGTCGACCAGCAGGTCGCGCCACTCGATCTGCGCCGCGGCCGCCGCAACGCGCACCCGCAGCGGCCCGCGGTCCATCCAGCTCGAGAGGCCGTCGAGCAGCACCTGCTGCGGCAGCTGCGCCGGACCGAGCTGCAACGTGCAGCGGGCACCTTGCCGCAGGCCGTCGCGCATCTCGCTGACGGCGGCGCGTTCGAAGCCAGGTGCCACCACCGCGTGCACCGAATACTCACCGGGCAGCAGCCGCAGCAGTGCGATGCCGCGACGGTCGGCGTGGGCGGTGACGCGATCGTCGGTGTCGCCCGGCCACGCATCGCCGCCGCGGTGGAACGCGCGCACTTCGGCGCCGGCGACCGCCTTGCCGTCGGGGCCGACGACCTCGACGAAGGCGGGATGGCGATGGGCTGCGGGCTGCTGGGCGGGGAGCGCGCTCGCGAACAGCGCCAGCACCGCGAGCACACTCTCGTTCGTCGACGGCACCTTCACCGCAAGAACGCTACCCCCCGCCGTCGCCGTGCCAAGCCCACTGGCTATCGCGGTAGGCGCAGCTCGAAGCACGCGCCCGTGCCATCAGCCGGGACCAGCCGCAGTTCGCCGCCGAGGTCCTGCGCCAGCCCGCGCGCCAGTGCGAGTCCGAGGCCGACGCCGGGCACGTCGTTGCTGCTGACGGCGACGGCGCCGCGGTCGAACGGCGCGAAGATGCGTTCGCGGTGCGCTTCGGCGACGCCCGGGCCGTGGTCGCGCACGGCCAGCACCACGCCCTGATCGTTCGCGGTTGCGCGCAGCTCCACCACCGCCGGCGAACTGCCGCGCGCGTACTTCGCCGCGTTGTCGACGAGGTTGAACAGGATCTGCCCGATCGCGTCTTCGTCAGTCGACAGCACCGTCGCCGCCGCTGCGTCGTCGGCGTGGACCGCGAGCGCGAGTTCGGCTTCGGTGAGCCGGCGCTCGAGCGCCGGGGTCGCGCGTTCGAGCAGGCCGCGCACGTCGACCTGCACGCGCCGCGCGGTGAAGCGGCCCTCTTCGAGCCGCGACCAGGCGAGCACGTTCTCGACGACGCGCGCGAGGCGGTCCGACTCGCGCTGCAGCGTCTGCAGGTACTCGCGCTGCGCCGCCGGTTCGGTGACGACGCCCTCGGCCAGCATCTCGCTGTACATGCGGAACGTCGTCAGCGGCGTGCGCAGTTCGTGCGTCACCGCCGAAGCGAAGCGCGCCCGCCGGTCGCCGTAGCCGATCGCGGCGCGCAGCGTGAAGCCGAGCACAGAGAGGCCGAGCAGCGTGGCGCCCCAGGTGATCGCCAGCAGCCAGCCGAGCGGCAGGCCGCTGTGCAGGTCCTCGCGGCAGTGGGCGACGAGGCGTGCTGGCAACGACGCCAGCATCGACGGCTGCTCGGCCGGCTTCGGCTGCGTGCAGCGCACCAGCGACGCGTCCGGGCCGAACAGGTCGACGACGAGCCCGAGCAGTTCCCGCTGCAGCGCGGGCCACGCGACAGCCATGCCTTGCACGCGTTCGCCGCCGGCGACCAGGCCATTGCCGACGCGGCGCGCGAACACCAGCAGCGGCCCGTCGGCGCCGTCGAGCCACAGCGGCAGCAGCGGCCCCACCTGCTCCGGCGCCGCCTCCAGCATGACCCCCGGCGTCGCCGCCAGTGCCGCCGCGAGGTTGTCGTTCACGAGCTGCTGCGAGACCTTGTTGTTGGCGACGAACGCGCGCTGCCGGTTGGCCAGCTCGTTGCCGCTCTGGCTGTCCTGCGAGTTGCCGGCGCTCTCCAGCGGATTGCAGCCCATCAGCGGCACCTGCGCCTCGACGCCGCCGAGCTGCTGCGCCAGCGGCTGCCAGGACAAGCGCGGCGCCAGCTGCTGCAACTGCGCCGTGGCCCGCTCCAGCACGGCGCGGTCGACGCCGTTCGCCTCGGCGACGTCGCGTTCGTTGCCGGTCGGCACCTGCGGGCTGGTGAGCCCGTTCGCCGACAACTCGAAGTGCAGCGCGAACAGCGGCGACTCGACGCCGAGCAGCGGCGAGCGCGTGACCACCTCGTTCGGACCGAGGCGCGAGAAGCCGCGCGTCCATGCCGTCGGCGCCGACGGGAACGCGCGGTAGTCGCTGGCCGGGCGCAGCCCTTCGCGCGCAAGCACCGGGGCGAGCCAGCTGTCCATGCGCCACAAGGCGAGGCGCAGCCGCTCGTGCACGAACGCCTGCCGGCGCGCGTCGACCTCGTCGCGGTCGAGCCGCACCAGCACAATGGTGAGCCATGACACGACGGCGAGCAGCGCCATCGCCACGGCGCCGAAGCCGATCCACGCGCGTCGGTTCGCCGGCCTCATGCGACGCCTCCGTCGGCGAGCATGTAGCCCTTGCCGCGCACGGTCACCACGACCTGCGGTGAGCCCGGCGGATCGGCGAGCTTCTCGCGCAGGTTGACGATGTGCATGTCGATCGCGCGCGAACCGTTGTCGCCGCCGGGCAGGCCCCAGACGCGCTCGAGCAGTTCGCTGCGCGCGATGGCGCGGCCCTTGTTGGCGACGAGGTAGCGCAGCAGGTCGGCCTCGCGCTCGGACAGCAGCACGCGCGAGCCGTCGGCGCGCTGCACCTCGCGGCGGTCGAAGTCGATCTGGCGGCCGGCGACCTGCACGCGGCCGACGTCGCTAGGCCGCTCGGCGCTGCGCCGCAGCACCGCGCCGACGCGCGCCAGCAGTTCCTTGCTCGAGAACGGCTTCACCACGTAGTCGTCGGCGCCGGTCTGCAGCCCGTGCACCCGGTCCTGTTCGGCACCGCGCGCGGTCACCAGGATCACCGGCAGACCGGGCCGCACGCGCCGCACCTCGGCCAGGATCTGGAAGCCGTCGCGCTTCGGCAGCATGACGTCGAGCACCGCGAGGTCGAGCTGCGCCGTGGTGGCGATGTCCTGCCCTTCCTGACCGCAGCCGCATGCGATGACCGCGTAGCCGGCGAACTGCAGCGCGTCGACGAGGCCGCGGCGGATCGCGGTGTCGTCCTCGACGACGAGCACGGTCTTCTTCGGAGTCACGGACGTGGCGGCGGTCACAGCGGTCAGCGTAGCCCGGTGCGCTCGTCGAGCACGACCTTGCCGCCCTCCTTGCCTTCGGCCTTCGGCGGCGCCTTGGCGTCGACCGCGGCCTCGACCTTGCGCGTGAAGCCCTTCGCCGCCGCCTGCGCGCGCACGCTCTCCAGCACCGCCTTCTCGAAGCGCTGGTCGCCGGCCGCACCGAGCTTCTTCAGCTCCTCGGCGAGGAACGCGTCGCGCTGCTTGCCGACGGCTTCGACCTTGGCCTTGATCTCGGCGCGCTGCGCCTTCTTCGCGGCGACGTGGGCCTTCAGCTCGTCGAGCGTCAGCTTGCGCAGCGCTTCGTCGAGATCCTCCTTCTTGACCGCGGCGAGGTCGAACTTCGCGTCCTCGCAGGCGTCGACGAGGTCCCAGCCAGCGCAGTTGTAGAGACCGCTCGCCTTCGTCTGGCAGCGCTGCGCCGCCGCCGCGGGATTCAGCACCGACGCGTTGCTGTCCTGCGCGACCTGGTTCTCGACCCAGGCACCGCGCTGCGCGCCGTACGGCACGTAGGTCGCGTTCAGGCTGGCGCTGAGCGCCTGCAGCTGCTGGTCGAACGGCGTCGGGATCGCCACCGAGTTGTTCTGCTGGATCGCCGCGAACTGGCCGTCGGCGAGCTTCGCCACCTCGCGCCACGCCGGTGCGATCTGGTCCATCGGGTCGCCGCAGTAGATCGTGTTGACGACGATGCCGCGCGCGATCGCCGCCTTGCTCATGTCGCCCGCGTCGACCTTCGGGTCCTGCGTCGCGGCTTCGTTGCCGGCGACGAACAGCAGCTGCAGCGTCCCCGACTCCTTGCTCCACTGCAGCTCGCCGAGGGCGGCCTGCACGACGCGCGCGACGTACTCGTCGCCCCCGTTCGTGGTCAGCGCGAACAGCTTCTGCGACACCGCGTCGAGGTCGGTGGTGAAGTCGGTCTCGACCTTGACCCAACCGCGTTCGGCGTCGTGCGTCGTGCAGCCGAACGTCAGCAACGCCACGCGCAGCTGCGGCGTCGGCTGCAGGCGCGCGAGGTCGTTGACCACGGCCCACAGGTTCTGCCGCGCGCTGTCGATCAGCCCGTCCATGCTGCCGCTGATGTCGAGGCAGATGGCGAGGTCGACGGTCTTGCCGCCGGCGACCACGGAGGCGACGACGGGTGCACTGGGCGCCGGAGCGGCGGGCGCTGGCGCCGGCGCCGGGGTGACCGGCGTCACCGGAACGACGACGGGGCCTTGTGCGGCGAGGCACGCGGCGAAGGCGAGGACGAACGACGGAGTGCGGATCATCGGACGATCTCCTGTTGGCTCGGGGTCTTGGTCTGGGTCGGGTTCGAAGTCGGGTCGGGAATCGCGTTGGGCGACGGCGCCTGGTTCGGCGCCGCCGGGTTGGTGACGAGCACGTTCTGGCCGTCGACCTGCAGCAGGATCTCGCCGGACAGCGACAGCACGCCGCTGCGGTGCTCGCGCTCGAGGCGCCGCAGCAGCACGAAGAACGCGTCGCTGCCGACCTCGACGCGCCGGTCGGGTTCGAGGCGTTGCTGCAGCACGCTGTTGCCATCGATCCAGCGCTGGCCGCGGCGGAAGAACGCGCGGTCGCAGACCTGCTGCACCGCCGCCGTCTCGACGACCTGCATCTGCGCGTCGAAGTAGCAGTTGCGCGGATTGGCGACCGCCTGCTGCTTCTGCGCCCACAGGTTGTCCGCCTGGTTGATCGCGGCGAGGCCGCTGCGCGTGGCGACGGCGCGGCCGCCGAGCGCCGTCTGGCAGGCCGTGGTCAGCTCGCGCCAGTCGTCGAGGCGGCTGCCCTCGGTGGCGAGGAACGCCGTGTACTCACCGAGCACGCCGTAGCGGGTCGACAGCCGCAGGATCTCGTCGCGCAGCTCGCGCAGGCGCGGATCGGCGAACGGATCGCGGCCGCCGGACGCCAGCGGCCCGCCGAGGTCGCCGCCCTGCTGGCGCAGTTCGTCGACGAGGAAGGCGATCTGGCGGCTCGCCCACAAGCGCGGCACGAACGCGTGCGCGGTCGACGCGTTCTGCACCGGCAGCGTGAACTGGAAGTCGCGCGCACCCTGCGGCGTGCCGCCGCGCAGCACGAAGCGCAGGTCCTGTTCGCCGCGGTACTGGCCGAGCACGACCAGCTGTTCGCCGAAGAACAGGTCCGGCAGCGCGCGCGGCAGCACTTCGCGCAGGCGGCTCGCATCGTCGGCGAGGCCGAGCGACGGCAGCGCCAGCACCGGCTGGCCGAGCCGCGCGAACGTGCGCGCGACCTTCACCTCGACGTCCTCGTCGGGCAGCACGTAGTCGGTCGTGGCGCGCGTCGTCTCGGCGATGCGATCGAGCAGCGGCGCGTTGACGTCGACGCCGACGCCGAAGCAGAAGACGCGGCGCGCGTGCGCATTGCCGGCGGCGACCATCGTCTTCAGCTCCTTCTCGCTGGTCGGGCCGACGGTCGGCAGGCCGTCGGTCAGGAACAGCACCAGCGGCACCGTGCCTGGCAGCGTCGGCGCGCGCAGCGCGGTCAGCAGCGCGTCGTGGATGTTGGTGCCGCCGTGCGGACGGATGGCCTCGAGGTGCGCCCGCACCTTCGCCATCGTCGCCTTGTCCTTCGCCACCGGCTGCGCGAACGCCGCCGCGACGTCATTGCCGTAGTCGAGGATCTGGATGCCCTCGCCGTCGGCGAGGCCTTCGAGCACCTGCAGCGCCGCCGCCTTCGCCTGCTCGAGCTTGCGCCCGGCCATGCTGCCCGAGCGGTCGAGCACCAGCGTGACCTCGCGGCGCGCGGCGGTGCCGGCGACCGGCTGCGGCGCACTCGCCAGCAGCAGGAAGTAGCCGCCGCCGATCGTCGGGTCCGGATAGGCGAACAGCGCCGCCGTCGGCTGGCTGGCCTCGCCGACCGTCGTGTAGCACAGGCGGAACGCACCCGGGTCCTTCTGGCTGCGGGCTGCGACCCGCAGCGAGCGCGTGCGTTCGCCGGCCTGCACGACCTCGAGCTCGTGGCTCGGCGAGTGGATCAGGCCGATCGGCGCGCGCGCGGCCAGCTCGACGGTGATGGTCCACGGCGCGTCGGTGCCGAGCATCTCGGTGCGCGGCAGCAGGTAGTCGACCTGGTCGCCGTGGCCGTCGAGCACGTGGTCGTAGGCGAGGCGCACCTTCTGGCGGCCGCCGGCGGGCACCGGGAACACGCTGCTGCGCAGGCAGTGCATGCCGGCGAACTCGAGCAGCGCCGGATCGCGCAGCTTGCGGGTGATCTCGTCGTAGAGCCGCCGCGCTTCGTCGCGCGGCAGGATGCGCGCGGTCGGCTCGAGGGCCGAGCCGAGGAACGTGAACGCCGACACCGCCGCACCGTCCGGCACCGGCAGCAGCAGCACGGCTTCCTGGTCGCGGGCGCCCGGGTTGTGCAGTTCGAACTCGAGCGTCGTCACCGCAGCGCGGTCGCTGATGCGCACGTGAGCGGTGGCGGCGGCGACCTGCACCGGCATCGCGCCTGGGGAGGCCAGCACGCCGCGGCCCGGCACGACCCAGGACGGCGAAGCCTGCGCCGCGAGGCCCGCTGTCATGGCGGCCAGCAGCGCGAGCACGGAGAAGGGACGCAGCGGCAGTCGTCGGTTCGGCATCGTCGGCACCTCGATTCGGCGCATTCGACGCAGAACCCCGCATCCCACCGGTAAGCGCTCCGTAAGGCCGGCTTGACGCTTGGTGGCGTTCGACTACTTTCCTTCGCAAAGCCATGGAACTCGACGACGCCATCGCGCAGATCACGACGATCCGCACCCAGCTGGCGGCAACGGAGCATCTGCGCAGCCTGCGTGCGTTACCCGTCGCCGCCTCCGGCCTGCTCGCGGTCGCCGGCGCCTTGGCACAGCCGTGGCTCGCCGCCGATCCGCAGCGCGAACCCGCGACCTACCTGTGGCTGTGGTGCGGCCTCGCGATCTTCAGCGGCCTGCTGGCGACGCTGGTCGTCGTGCGGCGCGTGCTGCGTTGCCCCGGCGCCTTGTCGATCGCGAACGCGCGCCTCGCCGCGCTGCAGTTCCTGCCGAGCCTCGCCGTCGGCGCGATCGTCACCTGGTTCGTCGCCGCCGAGGAGCCGCAGCTGCTGTGGCTGCTGCCCGGCCTGTGGCAGCTGCTGTTCGGACTCGGCAACCTCGCCGCGCACCGGCTGCTGCCCGCACCCGCCGCGTTCGTCGGCGTGCTGTTCGTGGCGACCGGCACCAGCTGCCTGTGGTTCCGCGAACTGGCGCTGCATCCGTGGGCGATGGGCCTGCCGTTCGCCACCGGCCAGCTGACGTTGGCAGCGATCCTGTGGTGGCACCACGAACGCCGCCTCGACGCGGCGGAGGAGCAGGTATGAGCGACAAGAAGACCGGCGACGGCCGCTACGCCTACGACGGGCTCGACCGCGTGCTGCACGAGAAGGCGCGCCTCGGCATCGTCACCTCGCTCGCCGCGCGCGCCGACGGGCTGCTGTTCACCGACCTGAAGAACCTCTGCCATCTGACCGACGGCAACCTGTCGCGCCATCTGACGGTGCTGCAGGAGGCCGGGATCGTCGAGATCCACAAGGGCTTCCGCGGCAAGCGGCCGCAGACGCTGTGCCGGCTGACCGACGACGGGCGCAAGCGCTACCTCGACTACATCGCCGTGCTCGAGTCGGTGCTGGCCGACGCGGTGGAAGCGGCGAAGGCGGGCCGCAAGGCGCGGCGCGTGCTGCCCGAGGGCTTCTCGCCGGCGTGAGCGGCGCGGCTCGCCCGGCGAGCCCGGTCACTCCGCGAGCCCGATCACTCCGCCAGCTTCGTCGCCGGCTCGCCGCTGGCGACCAGCTTCTGCACGATCTGCACCGGCGTGACCTTCTTGCTGTCGTAGTGCACGGTGAAGAACTTGGCGCCGGCCGTGTAGTCGATCGCGCCGACGCCGTCGAAGTCGGCGAGGTGCTTGCGCGCGCCGTCGACGCAGTTGCCGCAGAAGTCGCGGCCGAGGTCGAGCTTCGCCGTCGCGTCGGTGGCGACGACCTTCGCCGGCGGCTTCGGCGCCGCGTCGCTGGTGCAGCCGGAGACGGAGAGTGCGGCGAGGGCCGCGACGACGAACGAAGCGCGTCGGATCATGGCGATGGCGGAACGAACGCGGCCGCGGTGAGTTTCAGCCCGCCGCGGCCTGGAGTCCTCGGTCAGCGCCGCACGCGGGGATCGGCGAACACCGAGCCGACCGGCAGCGCACGCAGCGAACTGTGCAGCACCTGGAAGTGCGGGCGACCCTGCGCGTCGGGGCCGCGGAACAGCAGCGTCGCGGCGGCGCCGTTCGGCACCACGCGGCGCACGACCTCGACGAACGCGTCGGGCTTGCGCACCGGCACGTCCTGGCCGTTCTGCCGCGGCACGATCAGCACCGAGCGGCCGCGGAAGCGCGGCAGGTT
>CANGSN010000015.1 GCA_947455805.1 Planctomycetota bacterium | reverse complement strand
GGCGGCGAGCAGCAGGCCGTCGAGGCGCTCGAGCCGCGCGACATCGTCGACGTGCGGCACCAGCTGGCCGAGCAGCAGACCGGCGTCTTCGCGGCGCTCGCCGCGGCGCAGCAACTGGCCGGTGAAGTCCAACAGCACGTCCTGCACTTCGCGGTCGGCGGGCACCAGCTCGACGCAGCGCCGCGCCGCGCGCAGCAGGTCGCCGGGCCACAGCGCCATGCCGGCCTCGAGGCGCAGCAGTTCGTCCTTCAACACCAGGAACCAACCGAGTGCCTCGCCGGTGAAGCGCGGAGCCGGCTGCGGTCGGCCGCCGAAGCCGAGCAGGTCGGCGAGCTCGAACTCGAGGCGCGCCAGCGCACCGAGCGGCGCCTTGCCGTCGAACGGCACCTTGCACTCGCGCCGCACGGCGAGCGTGCGGCCGTCGAGGATGCGCCAGTGCAAAGCCCCCGGTTCGATCATGCCGTCGCACAGCAGCTGCACGTCGCCCTGGCGATGCAGCTGCGCCAGCGCCGCCGGCTCGAGCAGTTCGTCGATGCGCAGGAAGGCGCGCTGGCCGTCGACCGGGCCGAGGAACGGCAGGAAGCGCACGCCGCGGTCGCCGTTGCCGTTCAGGTGCGCGACCAACAGTCGCGGCAGCTGGCGCGCCAGCACGTCGGCGGGCGCAGCACCGGCGACCGGCACGATGCCGTCGGCGACGGCGAAGGCGAAGACCACGGCGGTGGGCATGCCCCGCCCCTATCGAGCCGGCTGCGCCGCGGGCTCCACGGGTGCGGGAGCCGGCGTTGGCACCGTCCGTTCGGCTTCAGCGGCCCGGCGCCGGATGCGCGATCGGAAAGCGCTGCGGCTCGCCGCCCTCGCCGCGGCGCACGGAGACGACCAGCTCCTTCGCCGCAGTGCCGGCGCGGCCGAGGTGCAGCCACACTTCGGCACCGAGGGCCTGCGCGAGGCGCGCGGCGTCCACGCCGGGCTCGACCCGCACCGAGACGACGACCCGCACGCCGTCGGCGAGTGGTTCGTCGCGGACCAGGACGGGCCCGAAGATGCCTTCGTCGAAGCGCGCCTCGACCGCGGGCAGCCATGGGGCGCGGCGTTGCTCCGCCTGCAGCCCCACGACCTGCTTCATCAGCAAGCTCAGCACACCACAGGCGAGCAAACCCATGACCGCGATCGCGACCGTCGACTTGGACACGTTCCCTGCATCGGCACGCCGATGGTTAGGGCTGTTGCGGAGGTCGACGCCCGCGGGCGAACGGCGCAGGAAAGAAGAATCCCGCTGCGGGGCATTGCCTTGCACGAGGGAGCCGGTATGCATCGCCCCGTCCTACGCGGGCTCCCGGGCCCGCCTCCACCCCGACAGCCATGGGCAAAATCGTCAGGTGCCGCGAGTGCGGCAAGGTCTACCGCGAGCTCGACGAACTCGAGGACCTGCGCGACAACGACAGCGTCTGCCTCGTGTGCAACAACACGATCGAGGTCGCCGACTGGGATCGCGTGCTCGCTTCCTACGAGGACGACGACGGTGACGCCGACGAGGACGACGATTGGGAGGAGGACGAAGACGCCGAAGCCGGTGACGACGACGACACCGCCGGCGACGACTTCGAGGAAGTCGACGGTGCGGACGCCGACGCGGACGACGACGACGACGACGACGACGATGACGATGATGACGACGAGGATGAAGACGAGGACGAAGAGGAAGAGGACGACGAGTAGCGTCGTCCCCGCCGCGGGCCGCCCACGTCGAGCTTCGCTCCGGGGCGCCTGACCGCTGCCGCGCACTGCGCCCCCTGCCCCGCCCGGCGTGGCCCTCCTGGTGGAAACCAGCCGACGCCGACCCGGGCGCGCCAACTTGGCAGACCGCTCTGCCGTCGTGTCTGCCACATTGGCTGACCCAGGCCCCGCCGCAGCCGGGAAGCAACGGGCGGAACAAGGCTGAATATGGCTCCAGGCAAGCACTTACGACAGTGCACCGACAGCGGCACATAGGTTGCTTGCGGGGCGGCCCTTCGCCCCGTTGGCGAAGTTCGCAAGCGTTCGCATGTCACAGAGCTTCCGCGTGCTGCTGGTCGAGGACGACGACTCCCTGAGGTGCTGCCTCGTGGAGTTCCTCGCCAGTCAAGGTTGGGAGGTCGGCGCCACCGCCGCCGCCACCGAAGCCCTGCAGCTCGCCCGCCAGCGCCGCTTCGACTTCTCGCTGATGGACTTCCACCTGCCGGGCATGACCGGCCTGCAGCTGTTCCAGCAGCTGGTGGCGATGCGCCCGCTGCCGGCGATCCTGATGTCGGGCCTGGCCAGCGCCGAGGAGGCCGCCGCCGCCCAGCACGCCGGCTTCTTCACCTTCCTGCGCAAGCCGCTCGACCTCGCCCGCCTGCGCCAGTCGCTCGAGGCGCTGATCCAGACCCACTTCGGCGGCCCGCTGATCCCGCTGCGCATGCCGTCGCCCCAGGTGCCGCACCCGCAGCCACACCATCAGCGGCGCCCGCACCCACCTTCCCCGCCGCCGCGCCCCGGTTTCTGAGCCCGGCTTCTGGCCCCCGGCTTCCGACCAGCAGCGCGGCAGCAACCACTTCCCTCCCGCAACACAACCGACTCCAGAGAGAACAGCCATGTCGAAGACCAAGACGACGACCGTCACTCCCCTCGGCGACCGCGTGCTCGTGAAGCGCGTCGCCGCCGACGACAAGACCAAGGGCGGCATCATCCTGCCGGACACTGCCAAGGAGAAGCCGCGCGAGGGCATCGTCGTCGCGGTCGGCAACGGCAAGCTGCTCGACTCGGGCAGCCGCCAGCCCATGTCGGTCAAGAAGAACGATCGCGTGCTGTTCAGCTCCTACGCCGGCAGCGAGATCAAGATGGACGGCGAAGAGATGCTGATCCTCGGCGAGGACGAGATCCTGGCCGTCATCGAGAACTGATCCCGCGCCAGCCTCCCCACACAAGCCAACCCCACACCGAGCATTCCCATGGCAGTCAAGAAGATCGCATACGACCAGGAAGCGCGTGAACGCATGCGCGACGGCGTCAAGCAGCTCGCCCGCGCCGTCAAGGTCACCCTCGGCCCGCGCGGCCGCAACGTCATCATCGAGAAGTCGTTCGGCAGCCCGACGGTCACCAAGGACGGCGTCACCGTCGCCAAGGAGATCGAGCTCGCCGGCAAGTACGAGAACCTCGGCGCGCAGCTGGTGAAGGAAGTCGCCTCGAAGACGAGCGACATCGCCGGCGACGGCACGACGACGGCGACCGTTCTCGCCGAGGCCATCTTCGAAGAGGGCATCAAGAACGTCACCGCCGGCGCCAACCCGGTCGCGATCAAGCGCGGCATCGAGAAGGCGGTCGCCAAGATCGTCGAGTCGATCAAGAAGGTGAAGATCGACATCAAGGGCAAGAAGGAGATCGCCCAGGTCGGCTCGATCGCCGCCAACAACGACGAGGAGATCGGCAACATCCTCGCGGACGCCATGGAGCGCGTCGGCAAGGACGGCGTCATCACGGTCGAAGAGGGCAAGAGCCTCGTGACCGAGGTGAAGTGGGTCGAAGGCATGCAGTTCGACAAGGGCTACCTGTCGCCGCACTTCGTCACCAACCAGGACAAGATGGAGGCGGTGCTCGAGAACCCCTTCATCCTGATCCACGAGAAGAAGATCTCGTCGATCAAGGACATGCTGCCGCTGCTCGAGAAGATCGCGCAGAGCGGCCGTCCGCTGCTGATCGTCGCCGAGGACATCGAAGGCGAGGCCCTCGCCACGCTGGTCGTCAACAAGCTGCGCGGCGTGTTCAAGTGCTGCGCGGTCAAGGCGCCGGGCTTCGGCGATCGCCGCAAGGCGATGCTCGAGGACCTCGCCATCGTCGCCGGCGGCAAGGCCATCTTCGAGGACCTGGGCATCAACCTGGAGTCGGTCACCACGGCCGAGCTGGGCAGCGCCAAGAAGGTCGTCGTCGGCAAGGACGACTGCACCGTGATCGAGGGCGCCGGCAAGCCGAAGGACTGCCAGGCCCGCATGGAGCAGATCCGCGCCGAGATCTCGCGCACCACGTCGGACTACGACCGTGAGAAGCTGCAGGAGCGCCTGGCGAAGATCGCCGGCGGCGTCGCGCAGATCATGGTGGGTGCCGCGACCGAGGCCGAGATGAAGGAGAAGAAGGCCCGCGTCGAGGACGCGCTGCACGCCACGCGCGCAGCCGTCGCCGAGGGCATCGTCGCCGGTGGCGGTGTCGCCCTGGTGCGCGCCGCGAAGGCGCTCGAAGGCTTGCAGCTGACCGGTGACGAGCGCATCGGCGCCGACATCGTGCGCCGCGCGGTCGAGGCCCCGATGCGTCAGATCGCCGCCAACGCCGGCGTCGACGGCTCGATCGTCATCCAGACGGTCCGCGCCAACAAGAGCGAGACGTTCGGCTACAACGCCGCGACCGACGTCTACGAGGACATGATCAAGGCCGGCATCGTCGACCCGGCGAAGGTGACCTGCGCCGCACTGCAGAACGCCGCGTCGGTGTCGACGCTGCTGCTGACGACCGAGGCGCTGATCACCAGCGTCCCCGAGAAGAAGGCGGCCGGCGGCGGCCACGACCACGACCATGGCGGCGGCATGGGTGGCATGGGCGGGATGGGTGGCATGGGCGGCATGGACTTCTGAAGTCCGCTGCGAGAACCACCTCACGACGAACGGCTCGTCGGTGCCTCGCACCGGCGGGCCGTTCGGCTTTCCAAGGGCTCAGCTCCAGACCTCGGCTCTCCTGGAGCTCAGCTCCAGACCTGGGCTCTTCTGGAGCTCAGCTCCAGACCTCGATGCGAGCGCGATGGCCTGGGACCTTCTCGAAGGCGCGGTCGCAGGTGACCAACGTCGCCTCCCCGAGGTGCTCGGCCAAGGCCAGGTAGGCGGCGGCGTAGGCGGTCAGGTTGTGCCGCAGCTCGAAGATCCGCTGTGCCAACTCGGTGTGGGGATGACGCACCACATCCATCTGCTGCAGCCTCTCGATCTTGTCCCGGGCAGCATCGACCGACAACTCACGAGCGGCCACCAGGCTGCGCACGACCTGCAGGACTTCGACATCCAGGAGGTGCGGCGCGTTCAGCAGTTCGTCGCCCCCGAACAACCGCGTCTCGAGCCTTCCTCCGAGCTCGGAGCACATCAACAGTTCGATCACGGCCGAGGCGTCGACGACGATCATGCGGTGTCGCGCTCACGCCGCACCAACGCCGCAGCCGACTTGCTCAGCTTCACCTCCGGCCCTGCGTGCAGCCGCTCGAGCCACTCTTTACGGGTCGGCAGGCCGGCCAACCTCGTCAACTCCGCCAGGATGTGCTCCGAGAGCGACATGCCGGAATCGGCCGCACGCTGCTTCAGCCGCCGGTGAACGGCATCGGGAACATTGCGCACCTGGATGGTCTTGGCCATGCACCGAAGTCTTGCGCATGCAGAATGCATGTCAACCAGGGGCCGCTATCCTGCGCCTCGCAACGCGATGACCTTCCAGTGCCGAGCCGGCTGTGGCGCCTGCTGCATCGCGCCCTCGATCACGACGCCGTTCTTCGGCATGCCGCACGGCAAGCGCGCCGGCGAACGCTGCGTGCATCTCGACGCGCACAACCGCTGCCTGCTGTTCGGTCGCCCCGAGCGCCCGCAGTTCTGCGCCGACCTGCGCGCCGAGCCGGCGATGTGCGGCGACAGCGACGCCGAGGCGATGGCGATCCTGAATGCACTCGAACGCGCGACACGGCCCGGCGGCGGTTGATCCGCGGCCGTGCGCCGGAGAATCCTGGAAGGCCTCGCCACCAGCCCCGTCCGACGCGGCGGAGGACCCCCCATGCTGCGCCCGTTCATCGTCGCCGTCGCCGTCATCGCTCTCGCCGTTCCCGCCCTCGCCCAGACCCCGAACCCGAATCCCGCCCCGGCGAAGGCGCCGTTCGTCTTCGAAGCCGGCACCGTCGAGCTGCGCCCGCTGATCGATCGCTGCGCCAACTACCTGCAGCGCAACATCCTGCTCGACCCGATCGAGCTGCAGTCGATCCCGGCGGCCCAGGGCAATGCCCGCGGCAAGGGCGGCCAGGGCGCCGACGCCGGCCCCGGCCTCGTGTTCGAGCTGCAGTTGCCGGTGGTGACCGATCGCGACGGTTGCGAGGAAATGCTCTACAGCCTGCTGTGGAGCAAGGGCCTGACGATGGTGCCGCTCGACGAAGCGAAGGGGGTCTACGAGGTGCTGTCGATGCACGGCCAGCGCGCCCGCGAACTGCTGCAGCGCGCCGTGAGCCGCACGCCGGCCGAAGTGCTCGCCCGACCGCGTCTGCGCCAGTGGGTGCTGGTGGCGATGAACCTCGAGCACATCAACGCCATCATCGCCACCAACGCGCTGCGCCCGTTCTTCGCGATGGGTTCGCAGCAGTCGCCGCTGATCCTCGGCAGCCCGGGCACCAGCGCCACCATCCTGCTGAGCGGGCCGCAGGACGCGGTCGCCAGCGCCATCTTGGTGCTGCAGACCGCCGACGTGGTCCAGGCGGACGTGAACACGGAGCTGCAGACGCGCACCGAGCAGCTGGCCAAGCAGGCGGCGGATCTGGCCGCGCGACTGGAGCAGCTCGAGCTGATGCGCCAGCGCATCGCCGCACTGGAGACGAAGGTCACGGAGCTGAGCGCCGGCAAGTAGGTCGAGGCCGCGCGCCATCTCGGGGCACCGCACGCGCATGGCATGCGTGCGTGATGCGACCAGCCCGTCACCCACCCAGCATGCGCAGGCACAGCTCCTTGACGTCCGTGGCCGCGACACGATCGCGCTGAAGCCGCCGGTCGCTGCACAAGAACACCGGCCCCACGTCGTCGTCGCCGTACAGCCGCCCGTGCGTGCCGCGCACCAGCGACGGATCGGTCGGGATGACGTCCATCAGATACCGGAACCCGAGCAGCTTCTTGGCGAGGTTCTTGGCGACGCGCAGCTTCGGGAACGCGATCTTCGGGTCGACGAACAGTTCCGCCGGGTCGTAGCCCGGCTTCCTGTGGATGTCGACCGTCGGCGCGAAGTCGGGGCGGCGCGCTTCGTCGAGCCAGTAGTGGTAGGCGAACCACGCGCCTTTCTCGGCGACGCAGACCAGTTCGCCGCTGCGGGCGTGGTCGATGCCGAGTTCCTTCTGCTGGCTGCGATCGAGCACCCGCGCAATGCCCGGCGTCTTCGCCAGCAGCGCGCGCACCGGCTCGAGGTCCGCAGCGTCGCGAACGTGCACGTGCGCGCACTGGTGGTCGGCGACGGCGAAGGCGCGGCACGCGCCGCAGTCGAGCAGCTGGCCGTGGCTCGTCTCCTGCACGCGCAGCAGGCCCTTCTCGTGCAGCAGACGATTGACGAACACCACCTGCTTCGCCGCCTCGATGCCGTACTCCGACAGCACGACGACGTGCGCGTTCTTGCCGCGCGCCGCCTCGATCAACCGCGCGCACTCGCCGTCGAGGTCCTTCACCGCCTGCACGCTGCGCGGATCGTCGGGGCCGAAGCGCTGGTGGTCGTAGTCGAGGTGCGGCAGGTAGACGAGCAGCAGCTCCGGATCGTGCTGTGCCATCACCGCGAGCGCCGAACTGGCGATCCACTGCGTGCTCTTGATGCCGGCCTTCGGACCCCAGAAGTCGAACAGCGGGAACGGCCCGAGCTGCTGCTGCAGTTCCGCCTGCAGCTGCGGCGGCTCGCTGTAGAGACCCGGCCGCTTCAGGCCGTTGGCGTGGTACTCGGGCCGCGGCGTCACCGAGAAGGCGACGTGCGGCGCATACATGTTCCACCACCAGAACAGCTTCGCCGTACGCGTGCCGAAGCGCTGCGCCGCCGCCTCGTAGAGCTTCTCGCCGTGCACCAGCTGGTTGCTCTGCCGCCACAGCATCACCTGCGCCAGCTCGCGGAAGTACCAGCCGTTGCCGACCGCGCCGTGTTCGCGCGGCTGCAGCCCGGTCAGGAACGAGGCCTGCACCGTGCACGTGACTGCGGGGAACACCGTGTCGAGCGGAGCGGCGAAGCCGTGCGCGCCGAGGCCGCGCAGCACGGGAGCGTGTGCCAGGTCCTTCGGACGCAGGCCGACGGCCAGGATGACGAGCAGCTTCACGCGCGCAGTGTGCCGGCGGGGACGCTCTGCTGCCACGGCGGCGGCGACTTCGACCTCCTCGGTGCGCCCACGGCACCGACCTGCCAGCTCAGCGCCGTTCCGCGGCGTCGCGGATGTGGTGCAGCACACGGCGATGGATCGAGTGCACGAGCCAGTCGCTGAACACGCGCCAGTAGCCCTCGGGATGCAGGCCGTGCACGTACCAGGTCGTGCCGCGCAGCAGCGTCGAGCCGTCGGGCTGCGGCACCAGCTCGAACTGGCCTCGCTTCGCTGCGAACGAACCGTGCAGGTGCGCGGCGTCGACGTGGTCGTGCAGCGGGTTCCACTCGAACATCGGCGGCGGGCACCGTTCGACCGTGAAGCGCAGCAGGCGCGGCTCGTCCCACACTTCGATCGGTTCGACGAAGTCGCCGGTGCTGAACGAACACTTGCGCACGGCGCCGACCCCGCGGCCCTCGATCGTCGCGTGCACCGGGTAGGCGATGCCGGCGCGGAACCACCATTCCTCCGGCGGCTGCAGCCGATCGAACGTCACCAGGTGATCCCACACCTGCTGCGGCGGCGCCTGCACGACGACCTCGGTGGTCGCTTCGTAGACCGTCGACGGCGGTGCGGTCAGGCGCTCGCCGAGGTGCAGCAACGGCAGCGAGAGCAGTCCCACCGGCACGACGAAGCGCACGAAGTGCTGCAGCGCACGCCCGAAGACGAGGCCCAAAGCCCCGATGCCCAGCCACAGCGGCGCCGCCATCGCGATGCAGAACACGCCTTCGTAGGCGAACATCACCAGCGCGGCCATCAACACGAAGACACTGACGAGCCAGGCGCGCACGTCGCGCTTCTGCTCCGGGCCGGCGCAGACACCCGCGACGAACCCCTGCAGGAACGGCGCGGCGACGAACAGCGTCTCGCCGTAGTGCGCCAGCGGTCCGATCGCCAGCATGACGATCGCGCAGAGCGCGATCGTCGCCCAGACGACGGGCCATTCTCCGCGGCCCCACCACGGCGAAACGAAGCGCGGCTGCCGGCTGTCGACGACCCGCCGCGTGCTGGGCAACGGCGGTGGCGCGCTGGCCGAGCAGGCAAGGCCACCCAGCACCAGCCAGTTCGCCACCGGCATCACCAGCAACAGCGCCATCCATGGCGACGCGGCGACGTCGCGGCAACGGCGAACCGTCAGCAGCAGCAGGGCCAGGCCGAACACGGCCGCGTTGGTCGCCAGGGCGAAGTAGCCGGCGTCGAAGCGGTGCGAGGTGAACCCGCCCGCAGGCGACAGCAGTTCGGCGAACGGCTGCCACGGGCGCGGGAAGACCTGCAGGCACAGCAGCGCGTCGATGCCGAGCTTGCCCACGACCAGCACCGCGCAGGCGACCCGATACTGCCGTCGCGTCACGCGTCCGCGTCCGTCGTAGAGCCACAGCAGCGTGTCGAGCATCGGCGTCTCCTTGTTCGCGCGCGCCCCGATCGACCGCGCAGATCAGCGACGCCCGGGCGCAGCCGGAATTGCGAGGCGTTCGCCCTTCGCTTCGCCTTCGACGACGCGCACGATCGCGTCCATCGGCACGTCCGTCAGCAGCTGCACGGTGCCGCGGCGCGGCCACGTCACCTCGACGCGTTCGATGCGTTCGGCCTTGCCGAGCCCGAACTCGAGGCGCAGCGGGTTGCCGCCGAACGACGCGCCGGGCCCGACGTGCCGCCAGATGCGGCGGCTCTGCCCGCCTTCGCGCACGGTGACGCAGACCTTGGCGCCGAGGCCGCAGCGCGGGCTCTCGGTGCCGGCGAGGCGCAGCGTCAGCCAATGGTTGCCGTGCCCAGGATTGGCGAACAGGCCGCAGCGGAACGCGTCGCCCGGGTAGGCGCCGCCGATCACCTCGAACAGGTCCTGGTCGCCGTCGTGGTCGTGGTCGCAGAAGGCCACGCCGTGCCCCTTCTGCAGATGGCCGAGCCCGGTCGCCATCGTCACGTCCTGCAGCTTCCGGCCGCCGAGGTTGCGCAGTGCTATGTTCGGCATCAGCGACGCGTAGGACGGATCGCCGGTGCCGAGGTAGCAGTCGAGCCAGCCGTCGCCGTCGAGGTCGCCGACGCTGCAGCCCATCGGCATCGTCGGCATCGTGAAGCCGAGCTCGCGCGTCACGTCGCGGAAGCCGCCCTTGCCGTCGCCGCGGTAGAAGGCCGCGGTGGTGAACGGCAGGCTGCCGCCGGTGAGGTGCGACGCGAGGTGGGCGACGCCGGTGTCGTAGTTGGCGACGAACAGGTCGAGCGCACCGTCGCTGTCGAAGTCCCAGAACCAGGTCGCGAAGCTGTTGGTCGGCTTGGTCACACCGGCGGCCGGCGCGATGTCGACGAACGTGCCGTCGCCGCGGTTCCGGTAGAGCCGGTTGTCGCTGCCGATGTTGCTCACGTACAGATCCGGCCAGCCGTCGTTGTCGACGTCGCCCCACGCGACACCCTTGGCGTAGCGTTCGTCGGCGACGCCGGCCGCTTGGGTCACGTCGACGAAGCGCGCGCCGTCGTTGCGGTAGAGGTGCGACGTGCAGGCGACGCGCTGCGAACGCGAGCCGCCGATGTAGAGATCGAGGTCGCCGTCGCGGTCGAAGTCGGCGAACGCCGCCGTCTGCGTCGGTTCGAGCCGTTCGCCGAGGCCGACGTCGAGCGTGACGTCGTCGAAGAAGCCGTCGCCGCGGTTCCGCAGCAGCGAGCACGGCAGACGTCCGTGTTCGAACCACCAGCCGCCGCGCAGCACCAGCACGTCGACGTCGCCGTCGTTGTCGTGATCGGCGTGCACCATGTGCAGCCCGCCGGTGATGCCCATGAGCCCGGCCGCCTCGGTGCGATCCTCGAACGTGCCGTCGCCGCGGTTGCGGAAGAAGCGCAGCTGGCCGTGCGGCGCCCAGTCGGAGACGACGAAGTCGAGCCATTCGTCGCCGTCGAAGTCTTCGCAGACGACGCCGCCGGCGTTGCCGAGACGATCGACGCCCGCTTCGGGTGCGACGTTGCACCAGCGCGGCAGGTCGGCCTCGGGCTCGAACGCCTTCGCCGGCAGCCGCAGCGCCGGCTCCAGCCCGTCGGGCCACGTGCCGAGCGTCATGTGCGCGATGTTCGCCAGCCACAGCGTCTGCCAGTGCCAGTAGTCGCCGGGCGGCACGCTCTGCAGCACCTCGCCGAAGTAGCGCAGCGCGTTCTCCGAGCCGCTGCGCTCGCTGTGCGTGCCGTCCCCGCGGATCGGCAGGATGCAGCGCTCCTGGTTCGGCAGCTTGCAGCAGTTCTCGGTCTCGCCGAAGCGCAGCCACGCGAGCCCGAGGTGGAACGCGACGCCGACGCGGCCGGCGGGTTCGGCGGCGAGTTCGCCGCGCACGATCGCGTCGTGCGTCGCCGTCAGCAGCTCGATCGCTTCGCGCTCCAGGCCTTGCTCGAGCGCCGCGGTCGCGGTCTGCCAGCGCAGCCGCCAGTCGGCGCGCGGCCCGGCTTCCTGCAGCTTCGTGCGCAACGTCGCCAGCCGCTGCTGGCCGAAGAAGGGGTTGTCGACGTCGGCCTTCGCCGCCAGTTCGTCGAGCAGCGCCACCATGCGCGCGTGCGACGGCGGATGCGCGTCGCCGCGACCGCACGCGGCCACCGCGGTCGCCGCCACCAGCATCGGGATCCAGGGTTTCATCGCGTCACCGTCATCACCCCAGTGGGATTCTCGACCTTCGTCTCGGAGCTGCTGCCGTCGGGCCAGTGCACGCGCACGACCGCGTCGGCAGGGACCTTCGTGAACATCACGCTCGGCGAGCTCTGCGCCAGGTAGCTGCCGCCGGCCTGCACTTCGCCGCGCGCCAGTAGCTTGCCGTCCTGCAGCAGTTCGACGCGCGCGCCGACGCCGGTGGGGTTGCCGGCGGGGCCGCGCAGGCGAACGCTCAGGAACGAACTGCTCCCGTCGCTGGCGTTGCGCCCACGGATGGAGTGCAGGAGGAGCGCCGGCGCGTCGTTGCGCGTGATCAGCAACCCGGCGGTTCCGCCGCCGTCGAGCAGCGCCAGCGCCTTCGCGTCGCCCGTCACCAGGAGGCCGGAGATCTCGCCGCGCACGGGCTCGAACTGCAGCTTGCCGAGGCCACGCAGCCAGAGGCCGAGGCCACCGTCGATGCGGCCGGTCTCGGGCTCCGGCGAGAAGAAGTTGTGCACCAGCACGAGGTCCTGCACGCCGTCGGCGTCGGCATCGGTGATGGCGATGCCGAACGCCGTCGACACCTGCGACAGCCACGGCAGCGGTGCGGGGTGGAAGCGGCCGTCGCGCTGCTCGAGCACGACGTGGCGCAGCTCGTTGCAGTCGAGCACCAGCGAGTCGCCGAGCGCCTTGCCGTAGATGTCGCCGAGCTTGGCGCGCGCGAACTGGTCGTAGGTCGGGAAGCGTTCGCGCACGAACGGCATCGCCTGGCTGCTGCAGCTGAGCCCGCGCACCGGCAGTTCGCCTTCGGCCGCGGTCTTGCTCTCGACGACGTCGAACGTGCCGTTGCCGTCGAAGTCGCGCGCATAGAGCCGCTGCGGCTTCTGCGGTGACGCCTTGTACTTCGTGTTGAGGCCCAGGTTGGTGGCGACGAGGTCGACGTCGCCGTCGCCGTCGAGATCGCCGGCGGCGAGGCCGTTCCACTGGCCGCGCAGCTCGTGCAGCCCGAGCGCCTGCGTGCGGTCGACGAGCCGTTCGCCGCGCTCGTTGCCGAACACACGCACCGGCTGCCACGACGCGGCGACGACCAGGTCGACGAAGCCGTCGGCATCGACGTCGGTCCACACCGCGCTCGTCACCATGCCGGCGGCGAGCAGGCCAGGAGCCAGCTCGGCGGCGACGTCGACGAAGCGACCGCCGTCGTTGCGCAGCAAGCGGCTCGGCCCCGACTGCGGGAAGCGGCCCGGCACGACGCGCGTGCCGACGAACAGGTCGAGGTCACCGTCGCGGTCGAAGTCGGCGGCGCAAACACAGCTCGAGCTGTCGCGATGGTCCGGCAACACGCCGTCGGGCGCCTTCGTGAAGGCGCCCTTGCCGTCGTTCACGTAGAGGCGATCGCGCAGCAGCTCGGTGCGTTCGCCGGCTTCGACGCCACCGCTGGCGACGTACAGGTCGAGGTCGCCGTCGCGATCGAAGTCGAGGAAGCAGGCGCCGAGGTCTTCGCATTCGGCGTTGTCGCGCCACGGCCCAGGGATGGCGACATGCTCCTTGCCTACGATGCGCGTCAGGCTGCCCGCCTGGCCGGCCGCACCGCCGATCCAGTACTCGTCGCGACCATCGCCGTCGACGTCGCCGATCGCGGCGCCCGGGCCGAGTCGCGACAGGCGATGCGGCAGCAGCGGCTGCACGGCGTAGTCGTCGAAGTTGCGCTCGACGTGGCGCACGTCGAGCGAGGACGAAGCGAACCAATGACGCAGCAGATCCTCGTCGTCGACGCCGGCGACCAAGATGTTGGCGGCAAGGGGCGGCGGCTTCGGCGCTTCCAACACCGTGTAGCGCTGATCGACCGCGAGCTTCTCGAAGCGCTGCACGGCCCCGTTCGGCCACCGCACCTCGAGCGCGTCGATCGTCGTCGCGGCGCCGAGCCCGAAGTGCACCACCGCGTCGCCGGCACTCATGTAGCCGCGCGTCAGCGACACCTGCGCCGTCTGCACGGCACCGCCCACCGTCACCTTGACCACCGCCCCGACGCCGCGCGAGTTGCTCTGGTCGCCACGCAGCTCGACCAGCACGCGATGCCCATCGCTGCCGCGGTTCTCGAACAGGCTGCACGGCGCGTTCAGGTTGTTGGTCAGCACGTCGAGGTCGCCGTCACGATCGAGGTCGACGACGACGGCGCCGTGCGAGACGCCGCTCTCGTCGAGCCCCCACTCCGTCCCCACGTCGGTGAAGTGCAGCCCGCCGACCGCGGCGCCGTCGTTGCGGCGTGCGACGTTCTTCTCGGCGACGCTCGGGATCGAGCGGAACAGTTCGACCGCCTGCTGCCGCGCCCCTTCGAGCCAGAGTTTGGTGAAGCGCTCGCCGATGTCCGGGTTGTCGGTGAACACCGGGATGCCGTTGGTGGCGTAAAAGTCGAGCCAGCCGTCGTCATCGAGGTCGGCGAAGCGCACGGCCCACGTCCAGTCGCTGCTGGCGAGCCCGGCGAGGTACGCCGCCTCGAGGAAGCGCTCGGTGCCGGTGTTCACGTACAGCGCGTTGCGCATGTACTGCTGCGGCACGGCGTTCATCAGGAACCAGCGGTGCTGGTCCATGCTGCCCATCAGCATCTTGCCCCAGTAGTGCTGCGTGCTCGACATGTCGGCGACGCACAGGTCGAAGCGCCCGTCGCGGTCGAGGTCGCCGAAGTCGCAGCCCATGCCGAAGAACGCGGTGTGCGGCAGCCGCTCCTTCGTCACGTCGGCGAAGCGGCCGTTGCCGAGGTTCCGGTAGAGCTGGTCCGGCGACTGGAAGTCGTTGGCGACGTACAGATCCATGAGCCCGTCACCGTCGAAGTCCCACCACACCACCGACAGGCCGTTGCCCTGGTCGTGGATGCCGGACTGCCTGGTGACGTCGACCCAGTGGCCGTAGCCGTCGTTGCGGAACAGGCGGTCGCACTGCCCGGCCAGGAACGGCGACGGCGAGCCCGGCACCGTGAAGAAGTGGTCCTCGTAGCCCGGCGGCACGACGAGGTCGCCCTTGGCGTCCTTCGGGAACGTCGGGTAGGGCGGCAGCAGCTCGGCCTTCGTCTTCTTGATCGCCTTCGGCAACCTGACGCCGGCGATGATCTCGTCCGGCAGCAGGTTCTTCAGCATGCGGTTGGTCAGCACGTAGAGGTCGAGGTCGCCGTCGTTGTCGTAGTCGGCGAACGCGCAGCCCATGCTGGCGGCCACGAGCCCGAGCCCGAACGGCCCCGCCTTCTCGACGAACGTGCCGTCGCCCTGGTTCAGGTAGAGCAGGTTCGGCGACTCGAGGTTGCAGACGTAGAGGTCGAGGTCGCCGTCGTCGTCGACGTCGGCGAACGACGCCGCGTTGCCCCACGCCTCGCCGCCGTCGAGCCCGCCCGCCTTCGCGGTCACGTCCTCGAACACCAACGGCGCCGTCTGCCGGAACAGCTTGTTCGGCCCGTCCTGCGACACCAGGTAGACGTCGGGCCAACCGTCGCCGTCGTAGTCGCCGACCGCGAGGCCAGCACCGGTGTAGACGTAGGCGACGGAGTTCTCGCGGCGCAGCTCGTTCTGGAAGCGAAGGCCGGAGCGCTCGGGGTCGACCTTCTGGAAGCGCGGCCCGTCGGCCTTGGTGCGCGATGCCAGCGGCTCGGCGAACAGGCCGTCGGCGCCGGGCACCGGTTTACCCGCTGTGAGGAGTGCCGGTCCGATAACGGGAGACCTCGAGCAGGCGATGACCACCGCGATGGCAAGTAGCGTTGGGGCAACATGGCGGAGCATGCGGAGATCATCGCGACCAGCGACTCAGACAACCAGCCCGAGCGTCTACAGCGACCACGTGCTCTGTGCTTCGCCGCCCATCGCGCATGCGCTGCCTTGTCAGCTATCGCGGGACATACTGTCTTCGGATGTTGTCGACGATACCGCGCTGTTGCTGAGATCCGCTGGGCAACACCGACAGCAAGGAGATGGTCGCTCGATCTATGAAGTTCACGTCACCGCCACGGCTCGCATGATTGCGAAGTGCGTTTACGAGGTAGCTAGCCCAAGTTCCGCAGTTCAAGGCTTCGTAGCGTTGGAAAACAACGAGTTGCGATCATCGGTTGGCACTACACGGCGGCCCCCGC
>CANGSN010000014.1 GCA_947455805.1 Planctomycetota bacterium | reverse complement strand
TTCGACGTGCGTCGCCGGTACCTTCCAGACCTTGGCCTTCGGGTCCCAGCGGCGACCAGGCAGGTCCTTCACCGCGGCGACGAGGTCCTCGCGGTACGGGAAGCGGATCAGCAGATGCTGACCGTCCGGAGCGAGTTCGACCGTGCCCGTCATCGCTCGGCGTTCATAGCGGATCGCCTACCGCCGTGAGCACGGAAACCGCAGCGGTGGCCGCGGCCGCGGCTTCGTCCATCGTGAGCGGGCGGCCGGCCGCGCGCGACAGGTCGGTCATCACGTCGGGCGACAGGCCGCAAGGGCGCACCCGGTGCCAGGGGGCCAGGTCCATGGCGACGTTGACGCCGATGCCGTGCAGGTTGACCCACTGCTTCACGTGCACGCCGATCGACGCGAACTTGCGGCCGGCGACGAAGACGCCGGTGCCGTCGACGGAGCGTTCGGCGGCGAGGCCGAAATGGGCGGCGATGGCGACGCCGAAGTCCTCGAGGCGGCGCAGCCAGTCGCGCACGTCGCGGCGCGGCAATCGCACGATCGGATAGACCGTCAGCTGGCCCGGGCCGTGGTAGGTGATCTTGCCGCCGCGCTCGATCGGCACGATGCCGTCGTACCGTTCGTGTTCTGGCGTGGCCCGCCCGGCCGTGAACACCGGCTCGTGCTCGACCAGCAACACCTTGCCGGCGTGATCGCCACGAGCGACCGCCGCGTGCAAGGTCCGCATCGTGGCGAGCGTGGGTGGGTAGGCCGCGCGGCCGAGGTTCTCGATTTCCGGGAGCAAGCGGGCAGACTCTAGCAGGTGATCTCCGTCGCGATGCTCGGCGCCGCCGTGATGCTGCCCCAACTCGTGGTGCGGCCCGTTCCAGCCGTGGTAGGGGAACCGGTGGAAGTCGTCGTCGAGGGACGGCGTCAGCTCGAGGTCTCGGTGACGCTGCCCGACGGTGCGATCCAGTCGCTCGGCCAGACCGACGCGGAGGGCAGGGTTCGCTTCGTGCCGGCGGCGATCGGCGAGCACGTGCTCGTCACCAGCCTCGGCGACGTGCGGGTGATCGCCCCGTTCGCCGTGGTGTCTCCGTCGCACCTCGGCTGGTGGAGCCTGGCCACGGCGCCGCTGGCGCTGTGGCTGCTGTGGCGCGAGATCAGCGCGCGAGCACGCGGTCCACGTAGGACTTGATGGTGCGCAAGTCGGCGTTGCCGGTGAAGCGTTCCACCTCCTTGCCGCCCTTGAAGAAGATGCAGGTCGGCACGCTGACGATCTCGAACGCTTCCGACGACTGGGGAGCCTGCTCGATGTCGACCTTGTAGACCTCCATCCGCGTCTTGTACTCGTCGGCCACCTTGCCGATCGTCGGCGCCAGGGCCTTGCAGGGCCCGCACCACGTGGCGGAGAAGTCGACCAGGACCGGGACCTTCGCGCCCTGGACCGTGCTGTTGAAGTTGCTGTCGGTGAGTTCGGTGACCATGTTCGGAGTGGGATCCGCGGGGGGATCCTGGGCGGCGGATTTTGACCGTCGGGAGCGCGGGTGCAAGGGTCGGGCTCAAGTGGATCTCGCTGCGTGTCGATCTTCACGACAGCAGGCCCGGCGAAACCGACATGAAGCTCGTCTCGATTTCGATGGTGAAGAACGAGGAGTACTGGATCTGGTACGCCCTCACCTCCGTCGCGCCGCACGTCGACGAGATCCTGGTGTTCGACAACCACTCCGCGGACCGCACCGTCGAGATCGTGAAGTCGATGCGGCACCTCGGCGACAAGCTGGTGCTGGTCGAGGGGTTCGGTGGCACCGACGAGCAGCAGAACCGCGAGCTCACGTTGGCTGAGGCGCGACGCCGCGGGGCCACGCACGTGCTGACGCTGGATGGCGACGAGGTCTATGCCGACGACGTGCTCTCGTTCTGCCGGCGGCTGCTCGAAGTGCACGAGCACCATCCGGGGCTGAGTGATCCGCCGCGCAATCACGGCCGCCCCTTGGACCCGACGCCGACCGAAGGGGCGCTGGTGAAGAACATCGGGCTGCGCCCGATCTGCCCAGGCTTCGCCGGTCCGGGAACGTGCCGTCCGGCGGACTACCTGCAGCCCGACACCGACCACGGTGCCTACAACTACCTGACGCGCATCACGTCCCTGGCGAACCTGCGCGGCAATGGCCTCGGCTGGGGGCAGCACGGCTTCCTGGAGACCGGCGACCTGTACGTGCAGTCGTCACCGCACACGCTGTGGCTGCCGGGGCTCTGGTTCTGGCACTTCTCGTTCCATCCGCGGTCGAGCATGCGACAGCCCGGATCGATGCAGTGGCTGCGTCGTCCGGTCGACCAGGGCAGCGTGCCGATCCATGCGCACGTGCACGTGCCGGCGGCCTTGTTGCGCCCGGATGGTCCAGGCAACCCGACGCTCGAGGCGTGGGGGATGACGGCGCCGCCGGTGGGGCGCGCGCGCCAACGGCTGTGCGACTTCGTCGGCGGCGGTCCGTAGGGCACCGCTGCAGTCGGGGCACCGCGCGGGCGAGACGGATCAGACGGGGTTCACGCCTCGCGGTTCATCGCGGCGAGCAGGCGCTCGGTCGGGATGCCGTTCTGCTGTGCGACGGATTCGATCGAGTCGTGCGGGTTGAAGCCGCAGTTGCGGCAGCCGCCGAGGTGGAAGTCGCGCATCAGCACCATGCCGAGCTGCGGGTCGGCGGTGAGGCACTCGAGCATCGTGCTCTGGGCGGTGAAACGGGCCTTCTTGGCGTTGGTCTGGTTGTTCATGGTTCTCTCGAAGTTCACTCTGCGTTGAGGATGCTGACGCGCTGTGCGATCCGGCCGGCGATGTCGATCATCGCCTTGGCGCTCGCCGACTCCGGTGCCGCGAGCGTGATCGGGCGGCCGCTGTCGCCGCCTTCGCGGACAGCCATCTCGATCGGCACCTGACCGAGCAGGGGCACGCCGAACTCGCGTTCGATCTTCTGGCCGCCGCCCTGGCCGAACAGGTGGTAGCGCTCGCTCGAGCCGGGCGGCGTGAACCACGACATGTTCTCGACGACGCCGAGCACCGGCACGTTCACCGTCTGGAACATGCGGATCGCCTTCTTGACGTCGAGCACGGAGACGTCCTGCGGCGTGGTCACGATCACGGCGCCCATCAAGTGGGCCTGCTGGCTGAGCGAGAGTTGGGCATCGCCGGTGCCCGGGGGCAGGTCGACGACGAGGTAGTCGAGATCGCGCCAGGCGACGTCGAACAGGAACTGGCGGACCGCCGAGTGCAGCATCGGGCCGCGCCAGATCACCGGCTGGTCCTCCGCGACCAGCAGCGCCATCGACATCACCTGCAGGCCATACTTCTCGAACGGCACGATTTTCTTGTTCTCGGTCGTCGGCTGGCCGGTGACGCCGAGCATCAGCGGCACGTTGGGGCCGTAGACGTCGGCGTCGAGGATGCCGACCTTGGCGCCGGCGCGCGCGAGGGCGCAAGCGAGGTTCACGGCGATCGTCGACTTGCCGACACCGCCCTTGCCCGAAGAGACGGCGATGACGTTCTTCACGCCGGGGATCATCCCCTTGTCGCCCATCAACGGACGGCTGGCGGTCACGCGTGCGGTCATCTGCACGGTGACATCACCGACGCCGGGCAGGCGGCGAACCGCCTGTTCTGCCTGCGCCTTCATCAGGTCCTTGACCGGGCAGGCTGGGGTCGTGAGTTCGATGCTGAAGGCGACGTTGCCGCCGCAGACCCGCAGGTCCTTGACGAACCCGAGGCTGACGATGTCCTGGTGCAGGTCGGGGTCGCGGACCGCTCGGAGGGCTTCGAGGACGGCGGCGTCAGTGGGAGCGGCGAGCGGTGCAGCCATGAGGGGCGTCGTAACTAGCTCCGGACTGGGGCCATTTCAAGTTGGCTGTGGCGGCACAAGTTCGGGGAATCCACTGCGGCGGAGCACGTCTCAGGCGGTCCTTCCCCCGCGGCGAGATAGGATTCGTCGCCTCCCGATCGCGCTTCCACCATGGTGTCTCTGCTTCGCACGTTCGTCGGTCTCGTTGCCCTTGCTTCCTTCTTGCCGGCGCAGCAACGGCCTGGCGAGGGCGAGTCCGAGCGCGGCGAGCGGGAGCGCATGCGGGCCGAGGCCAAAGCCAAGGCCGGTGGCAAGGAGGTGGCGGAAGGCGAGGAGAAGAGCGAGCGCGAAGAGGACCTGAAGAACCTCACGCCCGAGGAGCGCCTCGCACGCAACATCACTTCCGGTGCAGGTGCCTACTGCCGGTTCACCACCTCGGTGCGCGAAGGCAAGTTGATGCCCGGCCAGAGCGGCACCTTGCTGGTCACGGCGACGCTGCAGGGCGCCGCCGTGATGCCCTCGCCGCCACCGATCGAACTGGTGGCGCCGTCGCAGCAGGGCGTGGCGACCGTCGGGGCACTGGCCGTGCGTCCAGCTGACATCGCTCGCCTGGCGCCTGGCTATGCGGGGCGGCCGGTCTACGACAACTACGTGGTCTTCGAACTGCCGGTGACGCTGTCGCCCGAGGCGCAGATCGGCAAGAAGGTGCCGGTGGTGATCGACCTCAAGTTCGACCTTTACGACGGTGCCTCGGCCCAGCCGATCGGTCGATTCGTCGACCGCGCCACGGCGGAGATCGAGGTGGGCGCCGAACCGAAGCCGCTGGTCAGCATGCCAGCCGCTGCGGCCGCGACGCCCCCTGCCGAGGCCGTTGGCGGGGCTCCGGTCGAGCCCGCCAAGCCGCAGAAGGAAGCCGCGTCGGCGAACCCGGCCGCGCTGGGTGGCAGCGCGATGAGCAGCGTGGTGCCGGGCGCGGTCCCTCCCGAGTCGCCGGCTGCCGGTGCCACGGACTCCCCGCCGCCGCCGGTTGGCGATTCCGACGGGCTGCCGCTCTGGCCGATCCTCGCGGGCGGGGGGCTGGTCCTGGTGCTGATCCTGATGCTCGCCAGGAAGAGGTAGGGCGGATTCGGGAAGCGGGGGGAAGTTCGCCCTGGTGGATGCGGCTGCGTCCCCGAGGCCTGGCAGCGGTCTGCAGCGGCACGGTTGTTGGTCTCTTGGTGTGCCTGTTCCGCGCCTCCAGGCGGGTCAGGACGACGAAGCGAGAGTCAGCTTCGTTCGTCGTACGACCGGCTGACCCCCTTTCCCCGGTGCCACATGGTCCTCGCCAAGCTGCTCTCCGTCGCCTCCAGCCGCCGGCTCCAAGCCGGTCAGGTCCTTGCCATTGCCGAGTTGGATCGGCGGCTGGACGTGGCTACCGAGCGCTTTCCCGCGACGGTGCAGAAGCTCGCTCGCGACTTCAGCAAGGCGAAGGCCACCCTCGACCTCGCCGCCTACCGTTCCTCGCGGGCGCTGTCTGCCGATTTGGCGGTCGGCAAAGAGCTGCCTGACATTCGCGACAGCCTCTACCAGGCCGACCTCCGCCGCATCGTGCCCATGGACCGCGAGGAAGAGTTCCGCATGGCGCGTCGGCACGAGTTCCTGGCAACCCTGGTGCGGAGCTGGCTGGAGAAGTTCGGCCTGCCGACGGCGGTCGTGGCCGAGATCGACCGGGCGCCGGCGCGGGAGGTCCTGCAGCGGCTGGCCGGTCGGGCGACTCCGCGCGGCCTGGACCGGGCTTGGTTCGACCGCATCGTCGAGCAGTTCGAGGAGCTGCGCAACCTCTACGTCGAGGGCTCGCTGTCGATCGTGCTCAGCACCGTCAACCGCTACCGCGGACTCGGTGTCGACACTGCGGACCTGATCCAGGAGGGCAACGCCTCGCTCTTCCAGGCGATCGACGGCTTCGACTGGCGTCGCGACGTGCGCTTCCGGACCTACGCGCAATACTGGGTGCACCAGGCTGTGCTGAAGATGCTCTACAACAGCTCGCGCACCGTTCGTGTGCCGATCTGGGTGCAGAAGATCCTGGGCAAGATCCGCCGCGCCCAGGAGGAGGGCCGTCGCGCCGGTCGCGAGCTGACCCACGCCGAGATCGCGCAGCGGATCGGCGTCAGCGAAGAGCGGGTCGACTGGGTGATGTCGACCCGTCGGTATGCGGTCAGCCTCGACGCGGAGATCGCGGGCACCGATGGGGCGTCCCTCGTGCAGATGCTGCCGGACGAGACCCTGGAGCCGATTCCCGAGTCGATCCCGCCTGGCGACCTGCGCGAGGTATTGGCCGAGGTCATGGCCGATCTCCCCGATCGCGAGCAGCGCATCCTGCGTCGGCGGTTCGGCCTCGACGGCCGCGATCCGCAGACCCTGAGCGAGATCGCCGACGACCTCGGCATCACGGCCGAACGCGTCCGCCAGCTGCAAAATGCGGCGATCGGCCGCATCAAGCGCCCAGCCAAACTCCGCCAACTGCAGGCCTTCGTCGAGTGAGCTGCGCTCGGTCGGGTCAGCTCTCGTCGTCGCTGTCGTCGTCGACGGCGCGTGACTCCCAGCTGCGCGACTCCATCAGCGGCAGCGTCTCCTCGAACAGGCGACGGTAGACGCTCGGGCGTTGATCGCGGGAGATCGGCAGGATCCGACGCATCGTGCGATTCTTGCGGAGCTCGATGGCCGCGACGATTGCGCCCGCTTCGCCGCTGCCGGCGGCCAGCACTTCGCCCGTCGGATCGACGATTCGTCCGTCGCCCGGGAACGCCATCGGCTCGCCGTTGCGCTGCGACGGCTCCTGCCCGGTGCGATTGCAACCGAGGACGAACATCTGGTTCTCGATCGCGCGCGCGCGCAACAGGGTGCGCCAGTGCTGTGCCCTCGCCTCGGGCCATTGCCCTGGCACCACCAGCACGTCGACGCCGCGGTGGAAGTAGTAGCGGCTCAGCTCGGGGAACCGGATGTCGTAGCAGATCATGACACCGAGCTTGCCGAGTCGCGTGTCGACGACGCACGGGGTGTCGCCGGCGGCGTGGTGGCGATGCTCGAGGTTCGGCGAGAAGCGGTGGATCTTGCGATAGGACGCCAGCCGCACGCCTCGCTCGTGGACGTGGGCGGTGTTGAACACCTGGTCGCCCGCGACCTCGATCGTGCTGCCCACGATCACCAGGTCGTGCTGCCGCGACAGTTCGGCCAGTTCGGACTCCGCCTGTTCGGCTTCGGCGACGGTCGCTTCCTCGAACGTCGACAGGAAGGACGTGGACCAGAGTTCGGGCAGGACGCACAGGCGGGCCCCAGCACTCACGGCTTCTTCGACGCCGGCGCGCATCGCGGCCGAGTTCGCGGCGACGTCGCCTGGACGGACGTCGAACTGCACGCAGGCGGCGAGGAACTCGTCGGGAGGGTGTTCGGCCACGCCGGCACGATAGCCGGGCAGGTGCTCCGAGGTCACGTTCCGGCCCGCAGAGCCAATGCGAACGGGGAGGCTGCCCCCGCGCCGGCGCAGCCTCCCCGTCGCTCCTGACGACCGTTCCTCGCGCTGCCGATCAGCCCTTGAACAGGATGTCGTCGGTCGGCAGACCCGGCGTGCGCTTCGTGCGCGGCGCCGCGTTGGTCCGCGTCTCGACGATCAGCTGGTCGCTCGGCTTGAAGATGATCGTCTCCTTGTTGGCGACATCGATGCTCTCGCCGGTCAGCGGGTGCTTGTAGGCGCGCCCCTTGCGGATGCGCCGCTCGAAGGTGCCGAAGCCCTTCACCGCGACCTTGCCGCGACCCCGCAGCAGATCGCTGACGGCGTCGAGCACCGCGTCGAGCACGCGCGCGGCCGTGCGGCGCGGCACGTTGAGCTCTTCCGCGACCTTGTCCGCGAGAATGCCCTTGTTGGCCTGGCGGCCGAACGCGTCCTCGGCCGCGACTGCGACCTTGTCCGTCGCCTGATCCATGCGATCCATCGCATCCTGCTTCGTCGTGCGGGTCATCCCTGAAATCCCCTGTATTCCCCGGTTGGCTCGGCGGGCTTTGGCCCGCACTCCCCTTCGTGTTGTCCGTTCTTCCCCGTCAGTCCTTCGCGGCCTGCGGAGCCGGCTTCGGGCTCGCGACGTATCGCTCGAGTCCGGAGACCAGCTTCGCGAGGTAGCGCGCGGCGACGCTGCCGGGGAAGACCTCGCTGAATGGCGCGCGCTTCAAGACGGCGCCCTCAACGGAGCTATCTTCCGGCAGCAGTCCGAGCCAGTTGAGGTCGAAGCCCAAAAAGCGCTCGGTGCAGCCCTTCAACTTCAAGAACACCTGTTCCGCCTCTTCCGGCGAGCGAACGCGATTGACCACGCAGTGGATCGGGCGCTGGTAGCCGTCCTGCACCACGACCTTGACGATGCCATAGGCGTCGGCGATCGCGGCGAAGTTGCTCGTCGTCACCACGATCGTGTGGTCGGCCATGCTGACGAAGTCGGTGACACCCTTCGAAACACCGGCTCCGGTGTCGAGGATGATGACGTCGCAGAACGGCGCCAGCTCCTCGATCGCGACGCAGATGCGCGCTCGACCGTTGTCGTCGAGGTTGGCCATCTCCTTCACGCCGTTGCCGCCGCTGATGAACTTCACCTTGCACGGCCCTGGCTCGATGATCTCCGACAGCTCGGCCTTGCCTTCGATGTAGTCCGACAGCGTCTTCGCCGGCTTGATGCCCGCGAGGATGTGTGCGTTCGCGAGACCGAGGTCGGTGTCGACGATGATGGTCCGGAAGCCTCGTCGGCTGAACTCGCAAGCGAGGTTCACCGACAACGACGTCTTGCCGACGCCGCCCTTGCCGGAGGTCACGGCGAAGATCGTGGCTCGCTTGCCGGTCTTCTCCGGCGGATTCGGTTGCTCGACCATTGTTCGTGCTCGATTCCGTGCGATGCGGAATGCGCTCGGACATCGGCAACGGCGACATCGGTTCTTGTGTCCAAGTGCGAGACGCCGCGGCGGCCGGTCGCTCAATGCGAGGGTGGAGCGAGCCGATCCCCGTTCCGTCGCGGCCCGCCAGGGTGGTGAGGCCGCAGGTTGGTTCGGAAATCCAGGGAGCGGTCGTGGACTCGAACGCGGGCTCGATGGTGGGGCGCCGGGAAGGAGCGGTGCCAGTGCGCGGTCGGCTGCTGCGTCTCGCCGTCGCGATGCCCACTGTCGCGATGTTCGTCAGTGTCGTGGCCCTCGTCGTCTACTGCCGTGCCCTGTTGCAGGACGCCGCGGCCGGGCGCGAGGTCGTCGTCGGCGAGGCCGGCTTCTGGTTGTCGGTCGGCGGCTTCCTGCTGACCTCGTTGGTGGTGTTCGTGTTCCAGGTCGCGCGCATGGCCGCCCGCGTCGCCGGTCCCGAGTTCCGCTTGAAGCGTTCGTTACAGCGCATCCGCAGCGGCGATCTCGGCTTCCGGGTCGAGCTCCGCCGCGGTGACCTGCTCGGTGGTCTCGCCGAGGAGTGCAACCTGTTGGTGGATTGGTTGGCCAAGCAATCGCATCCGGCGCAGCCCGGACGGCGCGACGCCGGCGAAGTGCGCGCCGTCGAAGAGGGGAGTGGCAAGCCGTGAAGCCGATCGCCACCCAGAACGGCGAGCGCATCGTGGCGATGTCGCTGATGGCCGTGGTCACCTTGGGGGCCTTCTGGGTGCGCGATGCGGCCGCGGCGGCCGAGATGGCGGCGGCGACGCGCGAACGGCAAGTGGCGCGTTTGCAGCAGGTGCGCGATGGACAGAGGACCTCGTGCGGAGACCTGGGGGCGTTCTCGGACCTGTTCGACGGGCAGCAGATCGCGTGGGAGCGCGGTTCCGTCGGGCCCTACCTGGTGCTGCGGTCCGGACACCAGGGAGGCGAATGAACCGTCGTCCGTCGTTCGTGGTGCTGTCGCGCGGCGTGTTCGTGCCGATGGCCATGGCCTGCGTGACCACGGTCTGCGTCGCCTTGGGGCTCTTGCACGAGGCAGCGCGCGTCGTCCGGCGCGCCGAGGACGTGCGCGCCAAGGTCGATCGACTCGCCGAAGAGATCGTCGCCGAAGCGGCGACCATGGAGGCTGCTGCCACCGGCAGCGCGAGCTCGGCTTCGCAGGTCGGCGACCGCGAAGTCCGTGTCGTCCGCAGTGTCGGGGGGTGGACCACCTCGGTGGCCTCCGGCGGCGGGCCGCCGCGCTGGTTCGGGTTCAACCTGGTCCCCGGAGCGGCCAACCCTGCCTTCGGCAGCGCCTGCACGGTCACTCGCCCGGATCTCAAGGACTGGCTGCGCGAGGCGCGTTGTGTCGCGACCCACGAACTGCCTCGTCTGGCGCCCGACGCCCTCGCGGCAGCGATGGTCGTCGACCGGTCGGACCTGTGCGCCCAGGACCCAGGCTTGGCGCTGGCAACCTGGTCTGTGGGCACCGAAGGCATGGACTACGTGTTCCTGCGCGCGGCCGGCGACGTGCTCGCGAACGGTGGGCTCGTGTGCGTGCCTGGGCACCTCTGGATCCCACCATCGGCCGAGCCTTGGACCGTCCGGCTCGCGCGCGACGTCGTGGTCGCCGTGCGCGGCAACCTCTACGTCGGTGGCTCCGTGCGAGTGCTCGGCGAGGGACGCCTCGTGTTCTACGTCGAGCCACCGCCAGGCAGCTGCGCCTACGGCGATCGCAACGGGGACGGCTTGTGGTCGGCCGGCGATCGCCTCGTTGCCGACGGTGGGAACTTCCACGGTCCGCTCGAAGGGGGGGGGTCGGCCTTCCTCGGTCTGCCCGGGATCCATCGTGCGATCCAGTGCGATGCCGGGCTCGTCGTCCACGGGGAACTGCATCTGCGGGCACCGGCGACGGTCGCCGGGCCGCTCGTGCTCGGCGGCGGCGTGACGCAGAACTCCGCCGACGGCCGGATCGTCGCGAGCGGAGCCAGGCACTTCCTTCCCGAGCGCGAGGTCGTACCGGGAATGCAGGTGGCCGGCGAGCCGCGCCCCGGTCGTCTGCGCGAGCTCGACAGGAATCAGCCGGGGATGCGACAGCAGGCTCTTTACCAGGCGGCACCGAGTCGCTAGCTTGCGCGCCCCCAAACGGTGCGGGGTCGTAGCTCAGTTGGTAGAGCGACGCGTTCGCAATGCGTAGGTCAGGGGTTCGACTCCCCTCGACTCCACCAGTTCCCGCCCCTGGCGGACCCCAAGGTCTGCCAGGGGCGGTTTCGTTTCGGGGCGGCTCGGTTTGCGGCGGGCGGTTCGTGCCCGGGGCCGTTGGCCACCGAGACCGCGGCGACTCGGTCTTGGCGGTGGCCGGGCCAGTTCCTAGGATCTTCGCCCCTCCAACCCGGATGACATTCCGTCGTCCGCCCGGCGTTGGGGCTCGTCCTTCCCGAACCGAGAGCATCCCGATGGGCCGTCCAGTGATCGTCTCCGCGTGCCGCACCGCGATCGGCAAGTTCCAGGGCGCCCTGGCGTCGTTCTCCGCCCCGCAGCTGGGTGGTCTGGCGGTCGCCGAGGCACTGCGCCGCGCCAACATGCCGGGGGCCGAGGTCGAGGAGGTGCTGATGGGCAACGTGCTGCAGGCCGGCCTCGGGCAGAACCCGGCGCGCCAGTCGCTGCGCGCCGCCGGCATCCCCGACGCCGTGGCCGCCGTCACCATCAACAAGGTCTGCGGCTCGGGATTGAAGACTGTCATGCTCGCCGCCCAGGCGATCAAGGCCGGCGACCTGAAGGTCGCGGTTGCGGGCGGCATGGAGTCGATGTCGAACGCTCCGTACTACCTTCCGACGGCCCGCGGCGGCGCGCGCCTGGGCCACACCCAGGCCCTCGACGCGATCGTCTGGGACGGCCTGTGGGACCACTACAACAACTTCCACATGGGCAACACCGGCGAGCTGGTGGCCAGGAAGTACGGCATCACGCGCGCCGAGCAGGACGCCTATGCCGTCGAGAGCCACCGCCGCGCCGTCGCTGCGCAGAAGGCCGGCGCGTTCGACGCCGAGCTGTTCGCCGTCGAGATCAAGCAGAAGAAGGGCGACCCGATCGTGGTCAAAGCCGACGAAGGTCCGCGCGGCGACTCGACGGTCGAAGCGCTGGCCAAGCTGCGGCCGGCGTTCCAGACCGAGGGTGGCACCGTCACCGCCGGCAACGCCAGTTCGATCAACGACGGCGCCGCCGCGGTCGTGGTCGTCGACGAGGACTACGCCAAGGCCCACGGCCTGAAGGTGCTGGCGCGCATCACCGGCTACACGACCGGCGGCCTGGCGCCCGAGTGGGTGATGATGGCCCCCGAGGTCGCCACCAAGAAGCTGTGCGCGCTGCTGAAGTGCAGCCCCGCCGACTTCGACCTCGTCGAGATGAACGAGGCGTTCTCGGTGCAGATGGTGGCCCTGCAGCGCCAGCTCGAGGTCGACCCGGCGAAGTGGAACGTTCACGGCGGCGCCGTCGCCCTCGGCCACCCGATCGGCTGCTCGGGCACGCGTGTGCTGGTCACGCTGCTGCACGCGCTGCAGCGCCACGGCAAGACCCGCGGCGTCGCCGGCCTCTGCCTCGGCGGCGGCAACGCCGTGGTCATGAGCGTCGAGCGCGTCTGACCGAGCCCTTCGCCCTCCAACGCCTACGCCCCGCATTCCCATGAGCAACACCAACCTCCCCAACGCCGTCGCCGTCATCGGCGCCGGCACGATGGGCAACGGCATCGCCCAGGTCTTCGCCTCCTGCGGTGTGACCACCTACCTGGTCGACATCAAGCAGGAATTCCTCGACCGCGGCATCGCCAACGTGCACAAGAGCCTCGGCAAGTTCCAGGAGAAGGGCACGCTGACCGCCGACCAGGTGGCCGCCATCAAGGGGCGCCTTCACGCCAGCACCGACATGGGCGTGCTCGGCAAGGTCGACCTCTGCGTCGAGGCCGTCACCGAGAACCTCGACGTCAAGACGAAGGTCTTCCAGGCCGCCGACGCGGCGCTGCCGGCGCACGCGATCCTCGCCAGCAACACGTCGTCGATCTCGATCACCGTGCTGGCTGCGAAGACGAAGCGCGCCGACCGCGTCATCGGCATGCACTTCATGAACCCGGTGCCGCTGATGAAGCTGGTCGAGGTGATCCGCGGCAACGACACCGCCGACAAGACCTGCGACCTGGTCAACGGTTGGTCGAAGTCGCTCGGCAAGATCCCGGTGCTCGCCAACGACTACCCGGGCTTCGTCGCCAATCGCATCCTGATGCCGATGATCAACGAAGCGGCCTTCGCCCTGATGGAGGGCGTGGCCACGCGTGAAGCGATCGACGAGATCATGAAGCTCGGCATGAACCATCCGATGGGCCCGCTGACGCTCGCCGACTTCATCGGCCTCGACGTCTGCGTGTCGATCCTCGACGTGCTGAAGGACGGCCTCGGCGACGACAAATACCGCGCATGCCCGCTGATGCGCCGCCTGGTCGCCGCCGGCCACCTCGGCCGCAAGACCAAGAAGGGCTTCTACGAGTATCCCTGAGCTTGATTGGCCTCCCCAGAGAAGTCGCCTCACCCACAGTCAGCGCCTCAACGAGAGACAGCGAGCATGACGACCACTGCCACCGCGTCGCCGATCCAGGTCCCCGACTTCCAGCTGACCCCGCAGCTGGTCGAGTTCCGTGACTTCGTGCGCGACTACGCGCAGAAGCACCTCGGCAAGGCCGCGCACTACGACGCCGAGACGAAGTTCCCGCGGGACGCGGTGCAGGCGGCGGCGAAGCTCGGCCTGCTGCGCACGACGGTGGCCACGGAGCACGGCGGTTCGGCGATGGGCAACCTCGCCAGTTGCGTGATGCTGGAGGAGATCAACGCCGTCTGCGTGTCGACCGGCGTCACCATCAGCGTGCACAACTCGCTGGTGAACTCGCTGCTCGGCAAGTGGTGCACCGAGGCTCAGAAGCGCCGCTGGTTCCCGAAGCTGGTCACCGGCGAGTGGCTCGGCGCCTACTGCCTCAGCGAAGCGTTCTCCGGCTCCGACGCCGCGGCGCTGCGCTGCGAGGCGAAGAAGGAGGGCGACCACTACGTGATGAACGGCGCCAAGCTGTGGATCACGACCGGCAGCGAAGCCAAGCTGTTCGTGGTCTTCGCGCGCACCGGCGCCGACCGCGTGAAGGGCATCTCGGCGTTCGTCGTCGAGCGCGACTGGCCCGGCGTCAGCGTCGGCAAGAAGGAGCGCAAGCTCGGCCTGCGCGGTTCGCCGACCACCGAGATCGTCTGCGAGAACGTCAAGGTGCCGGCCGACTGCCTGATCGACAAGGAAGGCAACGGCTTCACCATCGCGCTCGACACGCTCGACGGCGGCCGCCTCGGCATCGCGTCGCAGTCGCTCGGCATCGCCCGCGCCGCGGTCGACCTCATCAAGGTGCACCTCGCCGCGCAGGTCGACGGCAAGGGGCGTCCGACGGCGTCGCAGCCCGACCAGTGGCTGCTCGCCGACCTCGCCGCCGACCTCGAGGCCTACCGCTTCCTGACCTGGCGCGCCGCGATCCTGCGCGACCAGGGCGTGCGCTGCAGCATGGAGGCGGCGATGGCCAAGTCGTGCACGTCGCGGCTCGCCAACCGCGCCGCCCGCGCCGCCGTGTCGATCCTCGGCCAGAGCGGCGTCGACGGCAGCACCGCCGCCGAACGCGTGCTGCGCGATGCGCGCATCACCGAGATCTACGAAGGCGCCACCGACATCCAGCGCCTCGTCATCGCTCGCGGCCTGCTGAGCCCGGCATGAGCGCCCTGCCTCCGCAACCGCCGACCGGACCGGGCCTGCCGCCCGGCGTGCCGCCGCAGGCGCCGCAGTGGCCGGCGGGTTTGCAGGGGGCTGCCCAGGCGCCGCGAGAGTCGCGCGGCGTCGCGTTCTTCGTCGCCATCTTCCTCGGCATCTTGCTGCTCGCCTCGGCGGGCCTGAACGTGCTGCTGCTCCTGCTGAGCATCGGCTCGCTCGCCGGTGGTGGCCTCGGCGACGCCGATGGCGTGCCCTACGAGGAAGTGCACGTCGCCGGAGTGCGCGGCGGCAAGGACAAGGTGCTGCAGATCGCCATCCGCGGTGCCATCGCCGAAGGCGGCAGCGCCTTGCTCGGCGCGCCGGGCGGCACGGTGTCGCAGGTGAAGCGCGGCCTGCAAAAGGCCGCGGCCGACGACGTGCTCGGCGTATTGTTCGTCATCGACTCGCCCGGTGGCGGCGTCACCGACTCGGACGAGATCTGGCGCCTCGTGCGCAAGTTCCGGCGCGAGCACCCGCAGAAGCCGGTGGTGGCGCTGTTCGGCGACATGGCCGCGTCCGGCGGCTACTACGTCGGCGCCGCCTGCGAGCGCATCACTGCGCACCGCAGCACGATCACCGGCAGCATCGGCGTCATCATGAGCGCCTGGAACTTCGGCGAGGCGGCGAAGAAGTACGGCGTCGAGCAGGTCGCCATCAAGTCCGAGCGCACGCCGTTCAAGGACATCCTGTCGCCGACGCGCGCGATGCGCGACGACGAGAAGGCGCTGCTGACCGGCATCGTCGACGAGTTGCTCGACCAGTTCATCACCGTCGTCGACGAAGGCCGCGACCAACTCGACCGCGCGGGTGCGACCAAGGTCGCCACCGGCGCCATCTTCACCGCTCGACAGGCGCTCGAACTCGGCCTCGTCGACGAGATCGGCGACATCGACTCCGTGGTGGCGTGGTTCGGGCAGAAGCTCGGCCGCCCCGTGAATCTCGTCGAGGCGCGCCGTCGCGCCGGCCTCGGCGATCTGCTGTTCGGCGCGTTCGGCCAGAAGCCGGCCGACGCCGCCCTCACCGACCTTCTCACTTCGTCGACCGGTCCGCGCTTCCTGTACTACTGGCAGGGCGGGCGCTGACCGGCTTGGAGATCGCATGCACAACCTGCAGCTGACCGAAGACCAGGACATGATCGTCGACACCGTCCGCAAGTTCGTCGCGGACGCGGTCGCCCCGAAGGCCCAGGAACTCGACGAGCACCGCACGTTCGTCCAGGAGCAATTCGGCGGGCTCGCCGAGCTCGGCGTGTTCGGCCTGTGCGTCGGCGAGGCCGCCGGTGGCGTCGGCATGGGCCTGGTGCCGTTCGTCGCCGCGCTCGAGGCGGTGGGCGTGCACAGCAGCTCGCTGGCGCGGCTGTGGATCGGCCAGGTGCAGGCGGCGCTGGCGCTCGAAGCCGCTGGCGGCGACGTCGGCGAGGTGTTGGCCGGCGCCGTGGTCGC
>CANGSN010000013.1 GCA_947455805.1 Planctomycetota bacterium | reverse complement strand
GCAACCGCCGCGGCCGCGATCGCGGCAACGACCGCCGCCCACGTGGGCCACGCCCGACGATCGACCAGCTGCTCAGGAAGGGGCAGGAAGTCGTCGTGCAGATCACCAAGGAAGGCATCGGCAGCAAGGGCCCGACGCTAACGACCTACGTGTCGTTGCCGGGGCGATGCCTCGTGCTGATGCCGAGCCTGCCGAAGTGCGGCGTATCGCGTAAGATCGACGACTCCCGCGAGCGCAAGCGCCTGAAGCGCATCGTGCGCGAGCTCGACGAGACCGGTGCTGGCGGTATCGGCTTCATCGTCCGGACTGCTGGCATCAACAAGTCGCTGCAGGACCTCCAGCGCGACCGCGACTATCTGAAGAAGATCTGGGAGATGGTCGCGCAGCGCCTCAAGGTGACGCGCGCGCCGGCGTTGCTGTACCAGGAGTCCGACCTGGTGCTGAAGGCGATGCGCGACCAGTTCACGCCGGACATCGCCGACGTGGTCGTCGACAGCGAGGACGTGTTCCTGCGCATCCGCGACTTCGCCGAGAAGCTGATGCCGCACATGGCGGATCGCATCAAGCAGCACGCGATGACGACGCCGCTGTTCCACCATTTCGGCATCGAGAAGGAAGTGGAGGCGCTGTACCAGCCGAAGGTCGACCTGCCGAACGGCGCGTCGATCGTCATCGATCAGGCCGAGGCGCTGGTCGCCATCGACGTCAACTCCGGCAAGTACAAGGCCGGCGGTGACTCCGACGAAACGGCCTATCGCACCAACCTCGATGCGATCCCGGAGATCGTCCGCCAGCTGCGGCTGCGCGATCTCGGCGGCCTGATCATCATCGACTTCATCGACATGGCGCACGAGAAGCAGCGCCGCCTGGTCGAGAAGCGCCTGGTCGAGTCGCTGCGCGGTGACCGCGCGCGCATCAAGGTCGGCCGCATCTCGCCGTTCGGCATGCTCGAGATCACGCGCCAGCGCGTCGGTCCGGGCCTGAAGCGCACGGTGTTCATGCAGTGCCCGCACTGCAAGGGAGCCGGTTGGTCGCGCACGGTGCAGTCGAAGGCGCTGTCGGTCCTGCGCGAGTCGCGGGCGCTGGTGAACCTCAAGGGATTCTCGGTGCTGCAGGTGTTCTCGGCCCCGGCGGTGACCGACTACCTCGTCAACCACAAGCGCCGTGCGGTGCTCGAGCTCGAGGACGCGGTCGGCAAGTCGATCACGTTCCGCCCCGAGGTCAGCTACCCGATCGACGTCGTGCACTACCGATTCCTGACCGGCGACGGTCAAGAGGCCCGCATCGCCATTCCGGCCGGCCTCGGCGTCAAGGCCTGAGTCGGTGCTGCCCGCGTCGGCCGCAAGGGGGCGGTGCGGCGCGGTGGCGGCGATCTCGAGGTGGGGGCTGGATGCCGATGAAAAGTCGGGCTTGCATCGCCGCGATCCGCCGCTAGCCTCTCCGCCCCTTCCAAGAGGCCAGAGCCCTAGTCATGTACGCCGTCGTCGACGATCGCAATCAGCAGTACCGAGTCCAAGCCGGTGACCGCATCCAGATCCACCTCCGCAAGGGTGCCGCCGAAGGCGACGTCCTCACCTTCGACAAGGTCTGCCTCGTCGGCGGTGAAGGCGTGGGCAAGATCGGCACGCCCTTCGTATCCGGTGCTTCGGTTACGGCCAAGGTCGTCCGCCAGATCAAGGGGCCGAAGGTCGTCATCGGCAAGTACAAGCGCCGTAAGAACAGCCGCCGCCGCACGGGCTTCCGCGCGCAGTTCACGGTCGTCCAGATCGAGAAGATCAACGGCTGATCGCCGGGAGCGGCCGCTCGCAGCCGGTCGCTGACGGCCGGCCTTTTACGACCGGCCTCTTTCAACCGGTCTCTCTCAACCGGTCTCTCTCAACCGGTCTCTCTCAACCGGTCTCTCTCAACCCACCGCACATCCCGGAGATTTCGCAATGGCACACAAGAAGGGTCAAGGTTCGACGCAGAACGGTCGCGACAGCAACCCGCAGTACCGCGGCGTCAAGGCTTATGGCGGCCAGAAGGTCACCGCTGGCTCCATCATCGTCCGCCAAGTCGGCACCAAGTTCCGCGCTGGTCGCAACGTCCGCCGCGCTGGTGACGACTCGCTGTTCGCTGTCGCCGAAGGCATCGTCCGTTTCCAGGCCAACGGCAAGGTCCACGTCGACCCGGTCGAAGCCACGGCTTGAGGCCGATGCCGGCGGTGGCTGCCGCCGGTCGCCCGTGATCCACCGGACGCCGGTGCGACACAGGGCTCGCCCCGTCTCTCCCGAGCTGCTCGGCTGATCCCATGTTCGTCGACGAGCTCGAAATCCATGTCCGCGCCGGCAAGGGCGGCAATGGCTGTGTCAGCTTCCTGCGCGATGCGAAGACGTTGCGCGGTGGCCCGAACGGCGGCGACGGCGGCGATGGCGGCGACGTCATTCTGGTCGCCACGACACACTGCAACACCCTGTTCCACCTGACCGGCCGCGGCACATTCGGCGCCGACAACGGTGGTCAGGGGTTGCCGCAGAACTGCGGTGGCAAGGACGCGGAGGATCTCGTCATCGAGGTTCCGGTGGGCACCGTGGTGATGGATGCGGAGCGCGGCAACGTGCTGCACGACCTGGACCAGCCCGACAAGCCCTGGGTCCTGGCTCGCGGCGGGTATGGAGGTCGCGGTAACACGCACTTTGCGACGGCTACGCACCGGGCGCCGCGCGAGGCCGAACTCGGCAAACCTGGCGAAGATCGCCGTGTGTTGCTGAGCCTGAAGCTGATCGCCGACGTCGGCTTCGTCGGCCTGCCGAACGCGGGCAAGTCGACGCTGCTGGCGACGCTGACGCGTGCGCGGCCCAAGATCGCGGGCTACCCGTTCACCACCCTGGAGCCGATGCTCGGCATCGCACAGGGGCCCGGCGACGGCACCTTCGTGCTGGCGGACATCCCTGGACTGATCGAGGGCGCCAGCGCCGGCAAGGGACTCGGCGACCGCTTCCTGAAGCACATCGAGCGCACGCGTCTGCTGCTTCACCTCGTCGACTGTGGCGAGCTGCCGATGCAGCCGCCGCTGGATGCTTGGCGGGTCGTGCGTCAGGAGCTCGAGCAACATTCGACCGAGCTCGCTGAGCGCCCCACGCTGCTGGTGGCCACGAAGGTCGAGGACGATGCCGGGCGTCGGCGTGCGCAGGAGCTGGCGACGACATCTGGCCAGCCGGTCATGCCGATCTCGAGTGCGACTGGTGCCGGTCTGCGTGAGCTGGTCATGGCGGTCTGGACGATGCTGTCGCAGCTTCCGCGCCATCGCGTCGACTGAGCGGAACGCACGGCGAAGCCGGGCTGCGGACGCCTTCGGGATCCAGCGGCCCCTGCCGATACAGGAGGTGGAGGAAGCCGCCTGTGACCAGTCCGAATCTGCCGCCGAAAGAGCCTTCTGCCGCGCCAGCTGCTGCCGCTGGTGCGGGACGTCTGCCGAAGCTGCGCGACTTCCTTCGCATCATGGTCAAGGAGAGCGCCTCCGACCTGGTGTTGAAGGCCAACGGTTGTCCTGCTGTGCGTGTCGCCGGCGTCATCCGCTTCCTCGGCGACCAGCCGCTGCCGGCGGAGTTGATGCGATCGTTCGTCGACGAGGTGCTCAGCGAGCGCGGCCGCCGTGACTTCGAGAAGAGCGGCGCCGCCGACACTGCGGTCGCGATGCCGGGGGTCGGACGGTTCCGCTGCAATGCGTTCCATCAGTGCGGCGAGGTCGGCCTCGTCTTCCGCGCGATCAAGAGCGAGATCCCCTCGTTCAAAGACCTGAATCTGCCGGTCGAGCCGCTGAAGCGCCTGGCGTCGCTGCGCCGCGGCCTCGTCCTCGCGACCGGCATCGCCGGCTCGGGCAAGTCGACGACGCTGGCGTCGATGGTCGAATACGTGAACCGGACGATGAACAAGCACATCGTCACCATCGAGGACCCGATCGAGTTCCGCTTCGAGGACAAGCGGTCGATCGTCAACCAGCGTGAGGTCGGTGTCGACGTCAGCGACTTCGCTTCTGCACTCCGCCAGGCGTTGCGCCAGTCGCCGGACGTGATCCTCATCGGTGAGATGCGCGATGCCGAGACGGTGTCGGCGGCCATTTCGGCGGCGGAGACCGGTCACCTGGTGTTCTCGACGCTGCACACGGTCAACGCCGTGCAGACCGTCGAACGCATCATCACGTTCTTCCCGCCGCACCAGCACGAACTCGTCCGCCTGCAGCTGGCGCTCAACCTGGCAGGCGTGTGCTCGTTGCGCTTGGTCAAGAACAAGGAGGGCACTTCGATGGTTCCTGCCGTCGAGCTGCTGATCAACACGCCGACGGTGCGCGAACTGCTCGAGCAGGGGGCGACGCGCACGCTGCCCAAGGCCCTCGCCGAGGGTGGCTACTACGGCACGATGACGTTCAACCAGTCGCTGATCCGATTGTTTCAGGCTGGCAACATCAGCCTCGAAGACGCGTTGGCTGCGTCGGACAACCCCGACGACCTGAAGATGCAGATGCGCGGCATCACGCAGGGTTCGGCGCAGCGGCCGAGCCAGGTCTAGCCGGCGCACGGCGGTTCGACGCCGGCTTGGTCCTGGCGACGAACTTGCTACTGTTCGCCCGGCATGGATCGGTTGCGCACGTTCGGCATCGTCGCCCACATCGATGCCGGCAAGACCACGCTGACCGAGCGCATCCTGTTCGACGCCGGTGCCCAGGGGTGGATCGGCAGCGTCGACGACGGCACCGCGGCGATGGATTGGATGCCGGCGGAGCGCGCCCGCGGCATCTCGATCACCGCTGCGGCATCGCGTGTGCAGTGGGGCCGGCACGTGATGCAGGTCGTCGACACGCCGGGCCACATCGACTTCATGGCCGAGGTCGAACGTTGCCTGCACGTGCTCGACGGCGTCGTGGTGTTGCTCGACGGGATCCGCGGCGTCGAGTCGCAGACGGAGGCCGTGTGGGAGCAGGCGGGAAGTCGCGGGCTGCCGCGCCTCGTGTTCGTCAACAAGCTGGATCGGGAAGGCGCCGACTTCACTGCTGTGGTCGCCGAGATGGGGGAGCGCCTCGCATGCCGGCCGGTGCCGGTGGTGGTGCCGCTGTTCGACGACGCCGGGGCCTTCGCCGGCCTCGGTGACGCGCTCGGCGGGCGCGTGCAGTGGTTCGCCGGCAAGCCGCCGTCGGCGGCCGCCGAGCGCATCACCGCCGAACTTCTGGTGGCGCACGAGCGGGTGGTCGAAGCCGTCGCCGATCGCGACGACAGCGTGTTCGCCGATGCGCTGGCCGGCCGCCGGATCGCGGCAGATCGGCTGCGCCGTCTGCTGCGGGCCGAGTTCATGGCGGGCAGGCTGGTGCCGGTGCTGTGCGGGGCCGCGCTGTGGAACCGGGGCGTCGACTGGCTGCTCGACGCGGTGGTCGACTACCTGCCTGCGCCCGTCGAGATGCCGCGGCATGGACTGTGGGCGACTCCGGATGCCGGCGACCCGGCGGCGCCGTTCTGTGCGTTCGTGTTCAAGGTCCAGCACGTCGATGCCGCCACGTGGAACTTCGTCCGCGTGATCCGCGGCACCCTCGGTGTCGGCGATGTCTGGGTGCGCGGCCGCGGTGGTGCGAGCGGCACCTGTGCCACTTTGTGGGTGGTGCAGGCCGATCGGCACACTGACGTCGAGCGGGCGGAGCCGGGGCAGATCGTGGTCCTGCCTGGGGAGTTCGCATTGCGTACTGGCGACAGCCTCTGCGCCCCGAGCGCGCCCCTGGTGCTGCCGGCGCCGAAGTTCCCGGCCCCAGTGCTGGCGATGGTGTTCGAGCCCGAGCGCGCCGAGGATCGGCCCCGGCTCGCGCAGTCCCTGCGGGAGCTGGCGGTCGACGACCCGACGCTGCGCGTCGATGTCGACCGGGATCGCCTGCTGGTGCGAGGCATGGGCGAGCTGCACCTGGAGATCGTGGCCGACCTGGCGAAGGCGCGGGCCGGGGTGGCGTTCCACTGTTCGCGGCCGCAAGTCGATCGGCGGGAGACGGTGGAATGGGTGGGCCACGGCGAAGCCGAGGTTCGCGCCCTGGTCGCCGGCGCGGAGTGCGCCGCCGTATGCGAGGTGGAGGTTCGGCCGGCGCCAGGGCGCGGGCCCGCGGCGGTCCTCGACGACGTCGGGGGGGCGGCGGCTGCCGCGGTGGTGGCCGAGCTGGGCCTCCTGGCGGCAGCCGGTCTGCGGGTAGGGGCCATGCACGACTTGGTCGTAGTCGTCCAGCGTGCGGAATGCTCGGCGCGGGAGCCGAACCTGCCCCTGCTGGAGCAGGCAGCCACCAAGGCGCTCGAGCAGGCGATCGCTGCTGCCTGTCCGTGCGACCTCGAGCCCTGGGTGGTGTTCGAAGCCTGGTGCCCCGAGGAGGGGGCGCCGGTCGTGCTGGCGGACCTCGCCGCGCGTGGGGCAGAGGTCGAGGCCGTAGCTGCCGGGCGGCTCGGGGCGCGCGTCGGCGGGCGTGCGCCGCTGGCAAACATGCTCGGCTATGTCACCAAGCTGCGCTCGATCACCCGGGGGCGAGGGCGGGTGGATCTGCGGCCCGCAGGCTTGCGGCCGGTGCGCCGACAAGCCTGAGTTGGGGAGAAAGTCGCCGCGTGTTCGGCAGGTTTTGTGGAGTTGGTCGCTTGACGGGTGTGGGCCAGATCGCTACTCTGCCCGCCCACTTGCGCTCCAGGGAGCACATCAGCAGATGTAACCCCTTGCCGCGCAGATGGTTGGACTCGAAACGCGCCCCGCGGCGCACCAGGGTCCGCACCACATCGCTGGCAACCAAGGCCGGCATAAAGCCATGCAAGAGCGAATCCAGATTCGGATGGAGGCCTACGACCACGAGGCCCTCGACCAAGCCGCTCTCGACATCGTCGAGACCAGCAAGCGCACGGGTGCTCGCGTCGCCGGCCCCGTGCCGCTGCCGACCCGCGTGGAGCGCTACACGGTCCTTCGCTCGCCGCACATCGACAAGAAGAGCCGTGAGCAGTTCGAGATTCGGACGCACAAGCGCCTGATCTACATCTCGGAGCCGACCACCAAGACGGTCGACGCGCTGAGCAAGTTGAACATGCCGGCTGGCGTGGACATTCGCATCAAGGCCTGAGTCGCCAGGCGGCGCGGCTCCTCCGCGCGGCCGAACCGCACAACCCCCCGCAGTCGAACATGGTCGACGTCAAGATTCTCAAAGGTGGCAGCGTCGCGACCCAGAAGGTCGACGAGACGGTCTTCGGCACGCGTGTCCTGGGGCGCACCCTCAAGGACGCGGTGGTGATGTACGAGGACAACGCTCGCCAGGGCACCGTGCGCGCCAAGACCCGCAGCATGGTCCGCGGGCCGAACAAGAAGCTGTGGCCGCAGAAGCACACCGGCCGCGCCCGCATGGGCACGCCGAAGTCGCCGCTGTGGCGCGGCGGTGGTCGTATCCACCCGCCGGAGCCGCGTGATCACGGCTATTCGATGCCGAAGCAGGCGCGTCGCGCCGCGCTGCGCAACGCCATCTTCACCAAGTTCCGTGACGGCGAGGTTGGTGTCTCAGACAGCTGGCCGACCGGCAAGCCGAACACGAAGTCGGCCGTGGGTGTGCTGAGCAAGCTCGGCATGCAGAGTGGTGCCACGGTGGTGACTGCCGAGACGGATCGCAACCTGTGCCTGTCGCTGCGCAACGTCCCCCTCGTGGATGTCTGCACCGTCGGCGACCTGAACGCTCGCCAGGTCCTGCTCCGTCGTTACCTGGTGCTGACCCCGTCGGCCCTGACTGCCCTGCAGCAGCGCTTCGCCAAGAAGGAGTCGTGAGATGGCCAACCCGAATCAGTACTACGACGTGATCCGCCGGCCGCTGGTGACCGAGAAGTCGACGGCCATGCAGGGCATGCGCAACCAGTTCACCTTCGAGGTCGCCTCGAGCGCCAACAAGGTCGAGGTGCGCAAGGCGATCGAAACGCTGTTCTCGGTCAAGGTCGTGAAGGTCAACATGGTCACCATGCCGAGCAAGGCGCGCCGTACGTTCGGTCGCCCCGGCTCGTCGAAGCCATGGAAGAAGGCCGTTGTGACGCTCCGAAAGGGCGACTCGATCGACGTCTCCTGAACCTGCCTTCTCACCCGAGCAGCCTTCTCACCCGAGCAGCCTTCTCACCCGAGCAACCGACCCCGTACGGAGCGAGTGACATGCCCGTCAAAGTCTATCAGCCAACCTCTGCCGGTCGCCGCAACTCGTCGGTGCTGGATTTCAGCCACCTGACCAAGGGCAAGCGCCGCGAGAAGGCTCTGACCGAGCGCCTGCACGATCGCGCTGGTCGCGACGACCTCGGCCACATCACCAGCCGCTTCCGGGGCGGTGGTTCGCGCCGCATGTATCGCAAGGTCGACTTCCTTCGCATGAAGGACGGCGTGCCGGCGGTGGTGAAGGCGATCGAGTATGACCCGAACCGCTCTGCCGACATCGCGCTGCTGCACTACGCGGACGGCGAGAAGGCCTACATCCTCGCGCCGAAGGGGCTCACGGTCGGCATGAAGGTCCTGTCGGCGGATCGCTGTGATCCGGACCTCGGCAACTGCATGCGCCTCGATGCGATCCCGCTCGGCCTGCAGGTCCACAACGTCGAGCTGCAGCCTGGTCGCGGTGGCCAGATCGCCCGCTCGGCCGGCAACTCCTGCCAGCTGATGGCGCGCGACGGTGAATACGCCGTCGTGGTCATGCCGTCGGGTGAGATGCGCAAGGTCCTCGCCAGCTGCCGCGCGACGATCGGCGAGATCGGCAACGTCGACTGGCAGAACATCCGTTGGGGTAAGGCTGGTCGCGTGCGTCACCTCGGTCGTCGTCCGCACAACCGTGGCACGGCCCAAAACCCGGTCAGCCACCCGATGGGCGGCGGTGAAGGCCGCACCGGCGGTGGTCGTCACCCGTGCTCGCCGACGGGCAAGCTCGCGAAGGGTGGCAAGACCCGCCGCGGCAAGGCCCGCAGCAACCAGTTCATCCTGCGTCGCCGTCCGCCGGGTAAGCACGTCGCGGTCGGCAGTGGCTCGTGATCCGGGCCTTAACGGCACACCAAGCATTCAACCAACGAACCGACACCATCCAGCAGCTGAAGCCATGACCCCGGTCCTGGCTCCGCAGGCAGGAGAATCACGATGAGCCGCAGTATCAGCAAAGGCCCGTTCGTCCACCCGAAGCTCCTGAAGAAGGTGGCGGCGATGAACCAGAAGGGCGTCAAGGACCCGATCCAAACCTGGTCGCGTCCGAGTGTGATTCTGCCCGAGTTCGTGGGCCACACGTTCAATGTGCACAACGGCCGGACGTTCCTGAAGGTCTACGTGACCGAGGACATGGTTGGTCACCGGCTCGGCGAGTTCGCGCCGACGCGCACCTTCCGGGGCCACTCGATGAAGAAGGTGGAAGAGAAATGAGCTTCGAAGTTCGTGCTGTTCACCGCGGGGCTCGCATGGGCGCTTACAAGGCGCGCCTGATCCTCGCTTTGATCCGCGGTCGTTCGGTCAATGCTGCTCTCGACGAGCTGCGCAACGATCGTCACCGCGCGTCGCGGGCCATCTACAAGGTTCTCGCTTCTGCTGTTGCCAACGCCCTGCAGAACCCATCGGTGCGCGCCAACCGCTTGGTGGTGTCGCGCACCTTCGCCCAGGACGGTCCGCCGCTGCCGGGTGGCATGCGCGTGCGCCCGGGTCCGCAGGGTCGCGCGATGCCGATCAAGCGCCGCACCTGCCACATCCACATCCACGTGGCCGACGCCCAGGCCAACACCACTCAGAACGGCGGAGACGCGTAACATGGGCCAGAAGATCCATCCGACGGGGTTCCGCATCGCCGTCACCGAGCAGTGGCGCTCTCGCTGGTACGCCAGCAAGAAGGACTTCGCCAAGAACCTGGTCGAGGACCAGAAGATCCGCCGCTTCATCCGCAAGGAATGGCAGTTCGCTGCCATCCCCAAGGTCGAGATCGAGCGCACGGGCGAGCTGGTCACCGTGTTCGTCCACACGGCCCGCCCCGGCGTGCTCATCGGCAAGAAGGGTGCGAAGGTCGACGAGTTCCGTCAGGAGCTCGAAAAGCTCACCGGCAAGCCGGTGCGCATGAAGATCATCGAGATCCACCGCCCGGAGATGGAGGCCAACCTCGTCGCCGAGGCCGTGGCCGAACAGCTCGGCAAGCGCATCAACTATCGTCGCGCCCTGAAGAAGGTCGCCGACGCGTCGATGGCCGCTGGTGCCAAGGGCATCAAGATCCGCGTCGCCGGCCGCCTGCAGGGCGCCGAGATGTCGCGCATCGGCAACTACCGCAAGGGCCGTGTTCCGTGCGGGACGCTCCGTGCGCAGCTCGACTACGGCTTCGCCATCTGCGCGACCAAGTATGGGACGCTCGGGTGCAAGGTGTGGATCTTCAAGGGTGAGTATGGCCCCGGCGAGACCACGAACGGTCTCCTGCCCGTCCGGCCTGCCGCCGAACGCCCGGTCAGCTGATAGCAAGGGATAACAGCCATGTTGATGCCCAAGAGAACCAAGTGGCGCAAGCAGATGCGTGGTCGCATCCGCGGCGAAGCCACGCGCGGGAATGAAGTTTCGTTCGGCGAGTACGGCCTGCAGGCCCTCGAGCCGGGTTGGATCTCCGCCCGTGTGATCGAGGCCGGCCGCGTGGCCGCGTCGCGCAGCGCACCGGAAGCCAAGATCTGGATCCGCGTGTTCCCGCACAAGTCCGTGAGCAAGAAGCCGGCCGAGACCCGAATGGGTACCGGCAAGGGTGATGTCGAGTTCTGGGCTGCGGTCGTCAAGCCCGGAACGGTGCTCTACGAGCTCGATGGTGTTACCGAGGAGACTGCCAAGCGCACCTTCAACCGTGTCGCCCACAAGCTTCCGGTGAAGGTCCGTCTGGTTCGTCGTCGTCACGCTTGATCTCGAGGCCAAACATGAACAAGGCGATCCAAGACATCCGCGGTGAAGACACCAAGGAACTGAAGGCGAAGCTGAACGATCTCCGCAAGGAGCAGTTCCAGCTGCGGTTCCGCGGCGCCACCGACGGTTCGACCAAGCCGACGCGCGCCGGTGAGATCCGCAAGACCATCGCTCGCATCCTGACCGTGTTGGGCGACCGCGCTCGCAACGAGGGCAAGAAGCAATGAACAGCACCCCGAGCAGTGGCACCAATCCGAGTGGCACCAATCCCATTGGCGATGATCCGCAGGCGACCGAGCGCAACGAGCGCAAGGTCATGCGCGGCATGGTGACCTCGAACAAGATGAGCAAGACCCTCGTGATCCAGGTCGATCGCAAGGTCAAGCACCCGATGTACGAGAAGTTCGTGTCGCGCAAGACGAAGCTCTACGCACACGACGAGAAGGGCGAGGCGAACGTCGGCGACGTCGTCGAGGTGTGCCAGACCCGTCCGCTCAGCAAGCTCAAGCGCTGGCGACTCGTCCGCATCGTCCAGAAGGCCACGAAGTGACGGCCGCGCCCTGATCCGGGGCCAACACGCGGATCGACGCTCCCACCAGTCCGAACCGAACAGCCAGGCACCGATCGCAGCAGGGTCCACCAAGGTGGGCGCCCTTCGCGATGCGCCCAGCAACCGCAGGAAACTCCGATGATCCAAGAAATGTCGATGCTCGACGTCGCCGACAACACTGGCGCCAAGCGCGCCATGTGCGTGAAGGTGCTCGGTGGCAGTGGCCGCCGCTACGCCTCCGTCGGGGATGTCGTGATTGCCGTCGTCAAGAAGGCGCTGCCCACGGGCGAGGTGAAGGAGCACGAGGTCGTGAAGGCCGTGGTCGTGCGCACGGCCAAGCCTGTCCGCCGTTCCGACGGTTCCTACATCCGTTTCGATCGCAATGCCCTCGTCGTCATCGACAAGGAAGGCAATCCTCGCGGCACGCGCATCTTCGGCGCCGTCGCTCGTGAGCTGCGCGATCGCAACTTCATGAAGATCGTCTCGCTCGCAGAGGAGGTCGTCTGATGCTCTTCAACAAGGAAAAGCCTGCTCGCCGCTCCATTCACGTCAAGAAGGGCGACAAGGTCGTCGTGACGAATGGCCAGTACAAGTCTGCGGAGCCTCGGGAAGTCTTGAAGGTCGAAGCGGAGACCGGGCGCGTGATCGTCCAAGGCGTCAACATCCGCTGGAAGCACCACAAGCGCTCGCAGCAGAATCCGAAGGGCGGTCGCGTGCAGATGGAGCAGCCGATCGACGCAAGCAATGTTCTCTTGTTCAGCGAGAAGCTGGGCAAGGGCACCCGGACGAAGGTGCAGGTCGTCGACGGCAAGAAGGTGCGTGTCGGCGTGCGCTGCGGCACCAAGTTCGACTGAACCCGAAGCACGCTGTCGCTAGAGACGCCTGGAGAATCTGATGACTACCACTACGAGCAATGCCGGCCAGACGAAGCACGCGATGCCGCGTCTGCAGCAGGTCTACCGGAACAAGGTCGTCGCGGCCCTGACGAAGGACTTCGGCTATCCGAACCCGATGATGGTCCCGCGCCTGCAGAAGATCGTCGTCAACATGGGTGTCGGCCGCGCGGTCGAGAACAAGAACCGCATCGAGGCCGCCAACAAGGACCTGACTGCGATCACCGGCCAAAAGCCGATGATCCGCAAGGCCCGCGGCGCCGTGTCGGGCTTCAAGCTGCGCGAGGGCTACCCGATCGGTATCGCCGTCACGCTGCGCGGAGCTCGCATGTGGGAGTTCCTCGATCGCCTGATCACGTTGGCGATCCCGCGTATTCGCGACTTCCGCGGCGTTCCGACCAAGTTCGACGGTCGCGGCAACTACACGATGGGTCTCTCGGAGCAGAGCGTGTTCCCGGAGATCCAGCTGGACAAGGTCGAGTTCGTTCAGGGCATGGACATCACGTTCGTGACCACCGCGCCGACCGACAAGGAGGGCCTCGCTCTCCTTACCCACCTGGGAATGCCGTTCCGCAAGTGAGCGGGCGCAAGTGACCTGGGATCCCCACCGCATTCGCAACTAGCAGACACCGACTAGCAGACAATCATGGCCAAGAAGTGCTTGAGGGTGAAGCAGCAGCAAAAGCCGAAGTTCTCCACTCGGCGATACAACCGCTGCCAGCTGTGTGGCCGGGCGCGCGCCTATTACCGCAAGTTCGGTATCTGCCGCTGCTGTTTCCGTCAACTCGCACTGCAGGGTGAGATCCCCGGCGTGCGCAAGGCTTCGTGGTAGGAGCGCAAGACCATGCTCACCGATCCTATTGCTGACATGCTCACTCGGATGCGCAATGCGCTGATGAGTGGAGCAACCAACTGCGTGGTGCCGGGCAGCCGCCTCAAGGTGGCCATCCTCGACACCCTGAAGCGCGAGGGTTTCCTGGCCGGCTACGAGGTGGCCGCGGATGGCCCGCGCTCCGCTATCCGGATCGAGTTCCGGTTCGGACCCGACGGCGAGAAGATCATCTCGTCGCTGGCGCGCTTCTCGAAGCCTGGTTGCCGCCGTTACCGCGCTTGTGGCGATCTGCCCAAGGTTCGCGGCGGGCTGGGTATTGCCGTCGTCTCGACCAACCAGGGCGTGCTCTCGGATCGCGAGTGCCGTCAGCGCAAGGTCGGCGGCGAAGTCCTTTGCACGGTGGACTGAGGTAGAGCCATGTCCAGAATCGGCAAGAAGCCAATCGAAGTGCCCAAGGGCGTGACTGTGACGGTCACCCCGGCGCACGTGTCGGTCAAGGGTGCGAAGGGCGAGCTGAAGCTGCCTGTCCGTCCCGAGGTCTCGGTCAAGGTCGAGGGCTCGACCATCCATGTGGAGTCCCGTGGTGAGGAACGCAGCTCGCGTGCCCTTCAAGGCACTGCGCGCGCGCTCCTCGCGAACATGATCGAGGGTGTCTCCAAGGGCTACGAGAAGAAGCTCGAGATCAACGGCGTCGGTTACGAAGCCGCGATCGAAGGCAAGATCCTCGTGCTGAAGCTCGGCTTCAACCGTCCGGTGCGGTTCCCGCTGCCGACGACGGTCACGATCGAGGCGCCGACTCCGACTTCGCTGCTCATCAAGGGCATCGACAACCAACAGGTGGGCTCCGTTGCTGCAGCGATCCGCAAGCTGCGCAAGCCGGAACCCTACAAGGGCAAGGGCATCAAGTACTCCGACGAAGTCATCCGCCGCAAGGCGGGCAAGGCCTTCGCCTCGGGTGGCGGCGGCTGATCGAGTAGGAGCTGAAGATCATGACTTCGACGTTCCAGAAGCATCAACGGCGCCGCGGCAAGGCGACCTCGCTGCGTGAGAAGTTGCGCAGCGTGACCTCGCGTCCGCGTCTCTCCGTCTTCCGTAGTCTTTCCAACATCTCCGTCCAGATCATCGACGACGTTCGCGGGCACACGCTCGCGGCTGCTTCGTCGCAGGAGAAGGACGTCCGCACCGCCACGAAGGGCATGCGCAAGACGGATGTTGCGAAGAAGGTCGGCGCCCTGGTCGCCGAGCGCGCCAAGCGCGCAGGTGTGTCCGCGGTCGCCTTCGATCGTGGATCCTACAAGTATCACGGCCGAATCAAGGCGCTCGCGGATGCTGCCCGCGAAGCCGGTCTGCAGTTCTGATTCCCGCATCGACCAGCGAGTCTGGTGAGTTTCGATCATGGCGAAGGGTAAGATTCCTCTGATTCCGATCGACGAAGCGTTGTCCGCCGACGTCGAGGACGACGTGGTGGCGATCAATCGCTCGGCCGCAGTCGTGAAGGGCGGTCGTCGCTTCAGCTTCAGCGCGTTGTCCGTCGTGGGCAACCGCAACGGTCTGGTCGGGATCGGCTACGGCAAGGGCCGCGAAGTTCCGAACGCGATCGAGAAGTCGGTGAAGGATGCGCGCAAGCAGATCATGCGAGTGATCCGCAACGGCACCACGATTCCTCACATGACCGAAGGCGAGTTCTGCGCGACGAAGGTGCGCCTGCTCCCTGCGGCGCCCGGCACTGGCATCATCGCCGGCAAGGCGGTCCGCAAGATTCTCGAGTTGGCGGGCGTCACCGACATCCTGACCAAGAACTACGGCTCCACGAACGCGCTCAACGTCGTGAAGGCGACCATGATGGCCCTGAGCAAACTGCGCAGCCGCGAGCAGACGGTTGCCCTGCGTGGAGTGAACCTCGAATGAACCTCGCCGAAGCCAAGGCCCTCGGCCTCAAGTTCCCTGAGCGCAAGCGCATCGGCCGTGGTGTCGGATCGGGTCTCGGCAAGACCTCCGGCCGCGGTCACAAGGGCGCCAAGGCGCGTTCCGGCTGGTCGCGCCGTATCGGTTGGGAGGGTGGTCAGATGCCGCTCTACCGCCGCGTGCCCAAGCGCGGATTCAACAACAAAAACTTCGAGAAGGTGTTCACTGTCGTGAACGTCTCCGATCTCGATGTGTTCGATGCTGGTGCCGAGGTCGATCTGAAGGCCGTGCTGGCCCGTGGGTTGGCGTCCAAAGAGAAGCACAGCGAGCTGTTCAAGGTGCTCGGCGACGGCGCCATCAAGAAGGCGATCACGGTCAAGGTCGACGCCATCACGGCAACCGCGCGCACCAAGATCGAAGGTGCCGGTGGCAAGGTCATCCTGATCGAGAAGCGTCCTCACCGCGAGAAGTTCGTGGCCAAGGACGGCGTCAAGCGTCAGCCCGGCGCCAAGAAGGCGGGCCGTAGCGCGAAGTGACCGTGGTCCCCGCCTGGTGCGGGGACCAGGGCTCTTGTCCTCAGCGAAAGCTCGCGATTCCAATACCCTGAAGCCATGAACCTGACGATCGCCAACTTGTTCAAGGTGCCCGAGATCCGCAACAAGATCTTGATCACCCTGGGCCTCTTGCTGGTCTATCGGATCGGGTTCTTCATTCCGCTGCCGGGTGTGGACTTCGCGGAGTCCTTGCGCCAGCAGCGCCAAGCTGCGGGTGATCAGGGTGGCCTGATGCAGGTGTTCACGCTCGTGAACCTGCTGACTGGCGGAAGCTTGCAGAGCGCAACGATCTTCTCCCTGGGCGTGATGCCCTATATCTCGGCCAGCATCATCTTCAGCTTGCTGAGCAAGGCCATCCCGTCGCTGGAGAAGATCGCGAAGGAAGGCCAGAGCGGTCAGCGGAAGATCAACCAGTACACGCGCCTTGCGACGGTCGGCATCTGCTTGATCCAGTCATGGTTCGTGATCATCGGCGCGCTGTCGGGCAAGGAAGGCAAGCTGATCCACCAAGGCGTTTCGCAGTGGTTGGGGCTCTACTACATCGTGGTGATGGTGGCGCTGACGGCCGGCACGATGTTCATCATGTGGCTCGGTGAGCAGATCACCGAACACGGTATCGGCAACGGCATCTCGTTGATCATCATGGCGGGCATCGTCTCCGGGCTCTCCCCGGCGCTGCCGAGCCTGACCAGCACGGAAGACTACCAGCAGCTCCTGCTGTTCCTGGCGGTCTG
>CANGSN010000012.1 GCA_947455805.1 Planctomycetota bacterium | reverse complement strand
GCAACGGCAAGAAGCACGCAGCCGAAGGTCGCGAAGTGAAGGTCGCCCAGGCCGTCGACACGTTCACCTCGGCGCCGTGGTTCACGGGCTTCCGCGAACGCATCACCGTCCTCGGCCTCGAGGCGGTCGTGCGGCCGGTGGCCGATGCGCGCACGTGGTTGCTGACCGAAGGCTGGCTGCGGCACGGGCGGCTCTGCGTGCACGAGGTGCCCAGCACGGCCTGAGCTGCCGAGAAGAAATCGCGACAGGCTGCCAGGAGCATGTTTGGCGGCGGCCTTCGCAGTCGCACCGAGGCTTCCAGCGGGTTCTCTCTCAGCCTCTGAGTTCGCGCGCGCCGCGCTGCACAGACCTCGGCGCAGCGCCCGCGGTGTCAGGACCCTGCGACGTTGCCAAAGACGCGACGTTGCCGACACCGCCGCCGCACGCTTCGATGCCGCGATGCTCGCGATGTCGACGGAGATGGTCGGGACGCTCGTGTTGGCCGGCGGCGCCCTGCTCGGCTTTGCGTTCGCGACAGCCGCCCGCCGGCAGGATCACAAGACGTTCGTGCTGGCGCGCGCGCCGGGCCTGCCGATCCGTTCGCTGAGTGCACACGACGACGCGTGGCTGCGCGGCGTCGTGCACCCGCACGGGAGCCTGCTGCGCTGCCCGTGGTTCGACCTCGACTGCGTCGCCTTCAGCTACCAGCGCGAGCGCAAGCACACGATCACGGAGAAGGACAGCGACGGCAAGACGCGCACGCGCACCGAATGGCGCACCGAGACGAGCGAGAGCGAAGCGGTGGCGTTCGAACTCGACGACGGCCAGCGCATCGTCGTCGACCTGCCCGCCGGCTCCAACGAGGCGATGCGCAGCACGGGCTACGACCATGAATGGAGCGACGTGCGGCATTCGGCGCAGGTGCTCGAGCCCGGCACCGAGGTCAGCGTGCTCGGCGTCAAGCGCGACGACGGCACGTTCGGCCCGCTCGCCGAAGTGCCGCTGCTGGTGACGCGCCAGCTGCGCGAGCAGCGAGTGCAGAGCTCGGCGAGCAGCGAGAACTGGCTGTTGTTCTTCGCCATGTTCTTCCCGTTCGCCGGCCTCACCGTCGCCGGCGGCCTGTGGACCGGGGCGCAGGACGGGCTCGGCTGGCTACTGGCCGTGCTGATCGGCCTGCTCGTGCTGGTGCCGCAATGGTGGCTGCTGACGCACAACCGCCTCGTGCGCCTGCGCCAGCAGGTGCGGGCGACGCAGCAGCAGATCGCCATCGAACTGGCACAGCGCGCGACGCTGGTGCCGAACCTGATCGAGGTCGTGAAGGGCTACGCGGCGCACGAACAGGAGCTGCTGACCAAGCTGACCGCGATCCGCAGCGGCGGCGACGTCGACAGCAAGGTGCGCGGCGAGGTGGCGGCGGTGGCGGCGACCCGTTCGATGCTGCTGCTGCACGAGCGCCATCCGGACCTGAAGAGCGACGCGTTGTACCGCGACCTGCACGACCGACTGTGGGCGATCGAGGAGAAGATCGCGCACGCGCGCTCGATGTACAACGACGTCGTCAGCGAGTGGAATACGCGGCTCGAGCAGTTCCCGTCGTCGTTCGTGGCGAGCGTGAGCGGCTGCAAGCCGGCGGCGCTGTTCGCGGCGGAGTGCGAAGAAGCGCGGCCGCCGCGCTTGGGATGAAGGACGAGACATGACGAGCTACGACTGGAACTCGCCCCCGCTGCCGCCGTTCGTCCGCCGGACCGACGGGCGGCTCCATGGCGAGATCGACCTCGACGAGCTCGCACGAACCCTGCGCGATGCGCCCATCCGCGGCGAAGTGCGCACCCGCATCGTGGGACCGCACGACCTGCACGTCTTCGAGCAGCGAAGGTGCCAGCGAATCGTGCGCAGTGCGGCCGCGATCCCGGCCGACTACTTCGTCTTCGCGAGCGGCGGAGCACCGCATCGCGCCATGACCAAGCTCGGCGGCGTGCCGTTCCTGCCGGCGTCGATGCCGTGGCCACAGCGCGGCGGCACGGTCGGCGACTTCTACGCCCAGCTCAGTTTCGTCGATTCGACGGACCTGCTGCCGTCGCTCCCCGGCGACGTGCTGCTGGTGTTCCGGTTCCACGACCTTCCGGACGTCACTAGCTGGCACGAAGAGCTCTACGGCTTCGTCTGGGTCGACTCGACGGAGCGGCGTCTGATCGATCCCGCGGACGCGCAGCGATCGCAGACCTGCGCGGACGGTGACACCTGGGCCACGATGCACGGCTACCGAGTGCGCACGTTCGACGACCCGAGCCAGCTCGACCTGCTCCACGCGACGCGGATCGACGACGTGAACTTGCTGACCGGCGAAGCGACGAAAGTCGGCGGGGCGCCGAACGACTGCCAGTCAATCCCGACAGTGCCGGCCGACTACCGGTTCCTCGGCCAACTGACCTCGGTATGGCCAACGGTCGGAGTGCCGTTCCCGGTCGTCGACCGCGAAGCGCCGCTCGGCCCCCACGACTTTGCGGCGCGCGAACGGCTCTGCAGCGGCCCCGGCTGCGGCATCACGTGCCTCTACCTGGACGGGCACGGTCAGGTGCGTGTGTGCTTCAGCGACAGCTGACCGCGCACGAGCGAATCGCGACCCCATGCGAGGGGTGAACGGTCGCATTCGCGGCGAAGTGCGAAGAGAGCTTGGCGGCCGTGGCTCTGGTGATCTCTGGTGATCCAGTGCTGACGCTGCCGCGAGTACAGCTCGATCGAACAGCCTTGGCCACCGTTTCGATCACCTCGCCGCGAAGAACGCACGGAACGATCGCTCTGCTTCTTTCCGGTGCTCCACCAGACGATCCCTCGCTTCGAAGACCTCCGGCGAGTCCACGCGAGTCATCCACACAACCAACGTACGCGACACACCATCCGGTTCCGTCGATCCGATACTTACCCCGGTCCAGTCGGAACCGTATTGGCCATACTTGCCTACCATGTTCGCGTGCCACCGGAGCCCGTTCTCTTCGTCGAGCTTACCGTCCCTCGTACGCTCCTGAGCCTCCAAGCGCCCTGTCTCCGCGCTGCGAAACAACGCTGCTCGACATAGCTGAGCCTCTGCGGCCCAGAGATCTCGATCGCGCACCGTCATCTCTTCGATCATTCGCTGAAGATCGGCCGTGGCAGCAGAGTCGAGATCCAGAGACCGCGGATTGATGTGCTTGCTTCGCAGGAGGTCCTCAATGGGCCAACCGGGGGTGTAGACATCGCGGTCCGTGCCGCAAGGGAGCTTCTCGATCCATGATCGGGCAACTCCTGGCAGCGTCAGCAACGGAGCAGAAGACGACAATGGAGCAGCAGGATATCTGGCCGCATCCTCACGAGGTGCATGGACCTCCACCGACTGCTTGGCTTCGTCTCCGGTGACGAGCGCTGCGCCACCGACAGAGGTTGCAGGCGGCAGCGTCTGGGTTGCGTCGTCGTTCGAGTCGGCAACAGGAGGCATGCCGACGGCCCAGACGACCGCGAGGCACGCCATGGCCAGAAGTACCAACCATAGAACGCCGCTTCTCGCCATGGATCAGCACCCCGCGCAGCCCTGCACGAGCTTCGCCAATGTGAGGGTGATCGGGAGCTGAGGGATGGGCATGGCGATCGTCTGCCGAATCGTCCATTCCAGCCTCTCTCCGCACGCTGGATGCATTTTGATGTTGTTCGCCCCGAAGGAGATGCCATTCCTGGGCGCGGGCAGTGGCGTCGTAGCGAACTTGCCGCAGGCAAGCGGTGGAGAGAAGGTCGGGAATCCCACACAAACTTCCAGTGCGTCCAGAACGGTCCCCGGCGGCACTTCGAGGGTCACGACCAGGTCGAAATCGAGGGTGCAACCCGTGACGTTGCAGACACCAGGCGAGCCAGGGCGCGGCAGGTAAGCTCCGCCGATTGTGTGCGGGAACGGGAGCAGGAACTGGCCGGACATGATCGGGCTCGGCACCAACGGCTGCGGCATCGGACCACACGGGTCGACCGCCTGACCAAGCACCGAAGCGCACAACAACCCCAACACCATGAGAACTCTCTCCATCACAATAAGCTACCGCCCCCCCCGAACATTCAAGCAGGAAGTCGCCCGGGGCCGTCCCACCCAGCCCCGTCACTTCGCCGGCTTCGGCTTCTGCGGCGCCGGCAGATAGTGCACGCCGTTCTCGCGCCGCGTGTTGTCGAGCGCGAACGCGTCGCGGTTGTTCAGGAAGTCGATCACGTACTTCGTCGGGATCGCGAAGTTCAGCCCCTGCAGGCCGGTGTAGCCCGAGCTGTTCACACCGACCACTTCGCCGCGCAGATTGAACAGCGGGCCGCCCGAGTTGCCGGGATTGATGGGCGTCGTGATCTGGAAGTGGCAGCGCCCTTCGAACGTGCGGTTGGTCACGCTGATGATGCCGGTGGACACCGTGCGGTCGAGGCCGATCGGCGCGCCGATCGCATAGACCGTGTCGCCGACCTGCATCGTCTCGCTGTCGCCGAGGAACACCGTCTTCAGCTTCAGGTCGCTCGGCGCCTCCATCTTGACCAGCGCGAGGTCCATGTGCGGGTTGATCGCCGCGACCTTGCACTTGCGCACGGTGCGCGGCTCGAAGCCGTTCTTGCCGAGCGAGTAGACGACGACGTCGACCTCGACCTCGCGCGCGACGACGTGGAAGTTGGTGACGACCCAGCCCTCTTCGTTGGTGACGAAGCCCGAGCCCTGGCCGCCGGCGGCCTCGATCTTGACCACCGCCTCGCCCATCACCTTGGCGCCTTCGGTGACCGAACGCTCGGGCAGCTCGGCGCGCGCCCACAGCTTCTCGCGCACGATGCCGCCGGTGCGCTGGCCGTCGACGGTCTCGCGGCGGAGCACGGCGGCGGTCGGCACCTTCAGCACGTCGTAGCCGACGTCGACGAACACGTGCGTCTCGGTGGTGCGGAGCACGCGGCCCTGGATGCGGTTGCCGTTGCCGAGGTCGAGCACCTCGACGGCGTCGGCGCGCACCGGCGTCGGCTCCTGCTTGGCCGGGGTGGCGACCGGTGCCGCGGGAACGGCCGGGGCCGGAGCGGTCGAAGGGGCGGGATCCTGCCAGCAGAACAGCGTTGCGAGCGTTGCGACGAGCATCTGCGGAACCATAGATTGCCGGCCGGATGCTCGCCAAGGTTCCCGCCGCACTGTTCGCCGTCGCCGTTCCGCTGCTCGCCCAATCGACGCCGCCGCCGATTCCCGCCGAACTGCGCGGGCGCTTCGGCTTCGACGGCCCGCTGGTCGTCAAGGTCGGCGACGGCCTCTACGACCTCAAGGTCGCCGACGTCGACGGCGATGGCCGCGTCGAGGCGGTGGCCATCGACTCGCGCCGAGCGCGCCTCGTCGCCGTGCGCGTGAAGGGCCGCGAGACCACGCTCGAGCCCGTGCCCACGAACGGCCAGGTCGGCGGCTATGCGTTCGCCGACGTGCACGGCGACGGCGTGCCCGACCTGCTGCTGGTCGACGGCCGCGGCCGCTTGAGCGTGCGCCATCCTGGCAAGGAACCGACCGGCGCGCCGATCGACCTCGGCCTCGGCGGCCGGGGCCTCGTGATGCTGACCGGCGACCTCGACGGCGACCAGAAGGCCGACCTCGTCGCCGTCGGCCGCGGCAACCTGCGCTGGGTCACGCAGCTCGGCGGCACGCCGAAGCTGTCGCCGCTCGAACCGACCGAGGAGAACTCGTTCGGCTTCCAGCTGACCGACGTCGACGGCGACAAGAAGCTCGACCTGATCGCGGTGTCGCCCGGCTCGAACATGAGCCTGCGCCTGCGCAGCGGCCGCGGCGACGGCACGTTCGGTCCGTGGCACATCGTCGCCATGGAGGATCTGCGCGACGTGTTCCCGACCCGGCTGGCCGACGGCTCGCTGGCGCTCGGCACGATCTCCGGCGCCCAGCGCCGCGTGTCGCTGCAGCAGTGGCACCAGGGCGGCGACCAGGCGGCGCTCGAATGGTGGCCGCTCGGCGAGAACCCGACCGGCAAGGCGCTGCCGTTCACCCTCGGCGACTTCGACGGCGACGGCGACCAAGACCTCGTGATGGTGCGGCCGGACCGCGCGCAGCTGGTGCTGCACGAATGGAAGGACGGCAGCTTCGTGCTGCGCACCGTGCCGACGCTCGCCGGCGTGGCCGCGGTGGCGATCGGCGACGTCGACCGCGATGGCAAGAACGACCTCGTGCTGGTGAGCCCGGAAGAGGACGCCGTCGGCTGGATGTCGGGTGCGCTGCCGATCGACACGTTCCCGGCGCTGCTGGCCGGCGTCGACAAGCCGCTGGCGGCGGCGATCGACCCGAGCGGCGGCGTGCTCGTGCTCGGCCGCACCGAGAAGCGCGAGGGCCACCTGCACCGCCTGCTGCCGGGCCAGGACGCGACGAAGGTCGCCGACCTCGGCCGCGTGCCCGCCGATCCGACGCGACTGCTGCTCGGCGACGTCGGCGACGCAGCCGGCCTCGAGGTCGCGTTCGTGGTGCCCGGCGAAGGCCTGCGCACGCTGACGCTCGGCAGCGATCCGGCGAAGGCGCCGAAGGGCAAGGAGAAGGAGGCCGCCGGCTTCACCAAGAAGCTCGACGACGGCGCCGTCGCCTTGTGCACCGCCGGCGGCAGCCCAGCACTGCTGGCCGTGCGCGAGCGCTTCGTCCGCACGTTCCGGGTCGACGACAAGGGCCTCGTGCGCGTGCTGGCGCAGGACAACGGCCCGGACGGCGTCACCGAACTGAGCCTGTGCGCCGACTGCGGCGACGGCCGCCGCCTCTACCTGGACAAGAAGACCAACAAACTGATCCGCACCAAGGTGGGCGGTGGCACCGAGGCGGTCGAGGTCCCCGCGTTCGACTTCGTGCACCTGGTGCCGCACCAGGGCGGGGCGCTGCTGCTCGGTGCCCGCGGCGTGCTGCGCGTTCCGTTCGAGCGCGGCGCCGCCTTGCGCACGATCGCGACCCACGAACCGCCGACCGAGCGCACCTTTTATTGGACCGCACGCAGCGGCGACTTCGACCACGACGGCATCGCCGACCTGGTGGTCGTCGACCGCCACCTGCCCGGGGTGCAGATCCTCGCCGGCAGCGCTTCAGGTCTGGCCCGCGCTCTGGCGATCCCGGTCTTCGAGGCGCCCCCGAGCGAAGAACCCGACAACGAACCGCGCGAGCTGGCCACTGGCGACCTCGACGGCGATGGCCGGACCGATTTCGTCCTGATCGCGCACGACCGTCTCCTCATCTACCCGCAAGAACCATGAGAACCCTGTACGCACTGCCCCTGTCCTTGCTCCTGTGCGCCCTGCCGGCCCAGGACAAGTCGCCCTTCCGCTTCGTGCCGGCCGACGCCAACTTCGTCGTCCGCATCAGCTCGCCGGCCAAGTGGCAGCAGCAGTTCGCGAAGGCCCAGATGACCAAGCTGTTCCAGAGCCAGACGCTCGCGCCGATGGTCGGCATGATGCAGGAAGGCTACGCGCAGGCGATCGAGCAGCTGCGCGGCGAGGGCACGATCGACGCCGACCTGATCGACGCGCTGGTCACCACCTACACCGGTGACATCGTCATCGCCGCCAAGGTCGACCTGTCGAACCTCGAGGAGATGATGCAGACCGGCGAGCAGCCGGAGTTCGAGGTCGTGATGTCGCTGTCGCCGGACGGCTCGTTCGACCTGGCCAAGATCGCCGCCGAGGTCGAGAAGGCCGCCGACAAGAACCCGCCGTCGCGCGGCAAGGTCCGCGAGCTGTCGGTCGGCAACCTGAAGACCCGCATCCTCGAGCAGGAAGACGGCCCGAACATGAGCCTGCCGACGCTGGTCGACGGCCACCTGGTCATGTTCTTGGGCAGCAAGCTCGAGCCGCAGATCAACCGCGCGATCGCGGCGACCGGGCACTTCACCGGCGGCAACGCCACGGCGAGCATGTTCGTGCACGCCGAGCTCGGCAGCCTGATGAAGGCCATGACCTCGGCGATGGGCGCCGCGATGGACATGCAGGGCGCGCCGTTCGACGTCGCCGAGATGATGCGCACGCTCGGCCTCGAGAGCATGCAGAATTTCGACATGAGCATCGCCGCCGACGGCGAGCGCGTGCAGATCGACACCGAACTCGGCCTCGCCGGCGAGCTCGGCCTGTTCGGCGCCATGGTCTCGGACCAGCCGTCGCTCAAGCTGCTGCGCGTGGTGCCCGACGACGTCGACTTCAACCTGATGACGGTCGACGCCAAGGTGCTGTTCGAGACCGTCGGCAAGGTCTGGAAGGCGATGGGTGACGAGGCGCCGATGAGCTGGGACGACGCGATGGCGCAGGCGAACGAGGCCACCAAGGTGCGCGTCAAGGAGGACCTGTTCGACCACCTCGGCGCGCAGATGCTCTTCCTGAACCCGGCCGCCAAGGATGGCGCCGAAGAAGAGGAGCCCCGTAGCGAGATCGACGCCGTGCTGCAGATGCTGCCCGGCTGCATGGCGATCGAGCTGAAGAACGGCAAGGCGTTCGGTGAGTCGATGGAGACGATGATCCGCAGCCTCGGCATGCAGGCCGCCCGCAAGACCGAGGAATACCAGGGTCACAAGGTCTACAAGCTGAACGTCGGCGGCATGCTGCAGGTCGAATACGCGGTGACCGACGACATGCTGCTGCTGTCGCTGCGCAACGACGAGTCCGGCCAACGCACGCTGCGGTCGGTGCTCGACGCCAGCAAGAGCGCGGAAGGTGGCATGCCGGCGCGCATCAAGAGCCTCGCCGCGGGCCTGCCGGAAGGCTGGACCGGCATCGGGGTGTCGTCGATGTCGGAGGCGTTCAAGGCCGCCGCGAAGGCGAGGGAGCTGCAGGCGCAGATGGGCGAGGAGATGCCGCCGCAGGCCGAGATGGTGTTCGGCTTGATGCAGAGCCTCGGCGAGGAGATGAAGCGCCTTGGCATCGACAAGGCCGTGACGACGACGCACACGTCGAAGAGCGGCGTGCGCTGGCGCACGCGCATGTGAGGCGAGGCGACGCCGGAGCGAGCGCGCTCCGGCGCAGCCGACCGCCGCCGCCGTGAGAAACGGTGCTGCGAGCCGCGCCGGATTCTGCGCAAGAATCCGCGTGCGCTCGGCGAGGAACGGTTGTTCCGAGGTGCCGCCGATCCGTTCGGCTTCGGCGGCTCCTCCCATGAAGGCCTCCTCCCTGCTGTCGCTCGTCCTCCCCGCCCTCGCCACCTTGCTGCCGGCGCAGACGCCGGACCACCTGGTCGGCATCACCAGGGCCACACCGGCTCTGCGCCACCAGATCCACGCCGCCTGCACGATCCTGAACCAGTGCGCGCTGCCCGGCATGCCCGGCTCGGTCGGCCTGCCGCCGTTCGTCGGTGGCACCGCCTGGAACCCCGCGCGCTCCGGCGCCTGGGTCAGCAACGGCCTGCTGATCGGCCAGTATGACGACAACTGCGCCGTCATGTGCCCGCCGAACCCGCTCGGCGTCTGCAACACGGGCCTGCTGCCGACGGCGATCGGCAACGTCACCAGCGGCCTCGCCGTCGACGAAGCCGAGGGCCTCGTGTTCATCAGCTTCCCGCAGTTCCCCGGTGGCCTGAACCGCATCGTCGTGCCCCAGATCGGCGCACCGTGCACGCCGGTCGCAACCTTCCTGGCGCCGCCCTGCTTCGCCGCGTTCGGCCCGATCCTCGGCCTCGCCTGCGACTGGGGCAAGTCGATCCTCTACGCGACCGACGGCACCAGCACGATCGGCATGAACTACGTCTGGGCGGCGCCGATGCTGAACGTCGTCGGCATCACCTGCTGCCCGCCGATCGCCGTCAACGAGCCGATGATCGGCCTCGCGATTCGCCCCGGCCGCGAGACCTCGACCGGCCAACCGTGCGCGAACGGCTCGTGCCCGCCGTGCCCGCAGGTGCACTCGCTGCGCAACGACCCGAACCTCGGCAACCTCGCGTTCACGCTCGGCCTCGACCAGGCGCCGGCGGGCGCGTTCTCGTGGATGCTGCTCGGCAGCGGCCCGTGCCTCGCCCCCGGCGTCACCATCGCACCGCTGTGCGGCCCGATCTACACGCTCGGCTACCTCGGCTCTCTCGGGGCCGTGCCGACCGGCGGCGGCCTGTTCCCGTGCGACGGCCAGGCCTCGTTCGACGTGCCGCTGCCATCGGCGCCGGCCCTCGCCGGGGCGGTGTTCAGCTCGCAATGCCTGACGCTGTGCCTCGGCGGCGGTGTGCTCGGCTACGGCCTCAGCAACTGCATCAGCTGGGAACTGCAGGGCAACTGATCGGTTGCTCTGGCAAGTCCGCGTGCGATCGGACGTCCGGCCCACGCGACGTCGGGTCGTGTGGGCCGGGCCGTGACGATCAATCGATCTCGCCAGCCCAGAGCTGGCGGAAGAACTCGGTCACCGGCAGCACTTCGATGCCGCTGGCCAGCAACCGTCGCCGCGGCTCGAGGCACACGCAGATCCGGCGGCGCACCTCCGGATACTCGGTGGCGAACTCACCGAGTCCGTTGAGGTGCTGCGTCGCGATGGAAGTCGTCGACTTCACTTCGATGGCGACCTCCGCATCGCCGAGTACGAAGTCCACCTCGATGCCGCTGGCGAGGCGCCAGTAGGCGATGTCCCACGGCCGCTCGCGGTACGAGCGGTAGGCGCGCAGCTCGTGCAAGACGACGTTCTCGAGCGCCTTGCCGAACAGCTCCGAGCCCGGCGCCAGGGCGCCGCGCTTCGTCAGGTGGTTCACGACGCCGACGTCGGCGAAGTAGAACTTCGGCGCCAGGATCGCACGGCGCTTCGGTCGGGCCGTGAACGCGGGCAGGTAGCGCCCCAGCAAGGTGTCCTCGAGGATGGAGTAGTGCTCCTTGGCCGTCACCGACGATACGCCGCACTCGCGCGCGATGTTCTGGTAGTTGACCATCTCGGTGTCGCCGATGGCCGCCGCCCGCAAGAAGCCGGCGAACGCCGGCACGTTGCGCACCAGCGCCTCGGCCGCGATCTCCTCCTTCAGGTAGTCGTCGACGTAGGCCTGCAGCCGCTTCGCCGGGTGATCGTGCAGGTAGTGCCGGGGCAGCGTGCCGTGGTTGACCATGCGCACGAGGTCGAACTGCTCGCCGAGTTCGTGCGAGACGAACCCGAACAGTTCGTGCCGGACGGCGCGACCGCCGAGCAGGTTGGCGTGCCCGCGGCGGATCTTGCGCGCACTGGAACCGCACAAGGCGAAGCACAGGCCCCGCTTCTCGACCAGCCAGTGCACCTCGTCGAGCAGTGCCGGCACCTTCTGCACCTCGTCGACGACGACCAGGGTCCCGGCTGGAGCATCGCGCAGTTCGTCGCGCAGCAGACTCGGCTCCCGCAGGTAGCGCATCGACTCGTCGGTGCGCAGCAGGTCGACCGTGCGGGCGTCCGGGTAGGTCGCCGCCAGCAGGCTGCTCTTGCCCACCTGGCGCGGCCCCCAGAGGAAGAAACTCTCTGCGGGAAGGGCTGGAAGGTGCAGGGCGCGGCCGATCATCACCTTACTTTATCATGATAAAGCAAGGTAGCGCCTTAGATTATCCGACCTAAGAGCTGGGGCGCAGCCCCATCGCCCCGGCTCAGTGCTTGTAGAAGCCCTGGCCCGACTTCTTGCCGAGCTTGCCCTCGGCGACCATGCGCCGCATCAGCGCCGGCGCCTCGAAGCCGGGGTGGTTCAGTTCCTTCTTCAGGTAGTCGGCGATCGCGAGGCGCACGTCGAGGCCGACCAGGTCGGTCAGCTTCAGCGGGCCCATCGGGTGGCCGTAGCCGAGCACCATCGCCTTGTCGATGTCCTCGGCCGACGCGACGCCGCTCTCGAGCATGCGGATCGCCTCGAGGCCGAGGCACACGCCGAGGCGCGAACTGGCGAAGCCGGGGCTGTCCTTGACCAGGATCGGCTCCTTGCCGAGCTGCTTGCCGTAGGCGGTGACCGCGTCGATCGTCGCCTGGCTGGTCGCGTCGGTGCGCACCAGTTCGAGCAGCGCCATCAGCGGCACCGGGTTGAAGAAGTGCATGCCGATGCAGCGCTCCTGGCCGCGCACGCCGGCGAACACCTTCGCCAGCGACAGCGACGACGTGTTGCTCGCCAGCACGCACTGCGGCGAGACGACGTCGGCGAGTTCGCGGAACAGCCCGTTCTTCAGCTCGAGCTTCTCCGGCACCGCTTCGATCACCAGCGCCACGTCGCGGCACGCGGCCTTGCGGTCGGTGGTCGTGGTGATGCGCGCCAGCACCGCGTCGCGGTCCTCGGCCTTGACCTTGCCCTTCTCGACGCCCTTCTGCAGGAAGTCGCGGATGCGGCCGAGGCCCTTCTGCACGAACTCCTCCGTGATGTCCTGCAGGACCACCTTGGATCCGGCCTGCGCGCACACCTGCGCGATGCCAGCACCCATCGTGCCCGCCCCCAAGACCGCCACCGTTCCGAACGTGTTGCTCATAGTCACTCCCGTTGCGGCCCTTCAGCGGCCGGCTGCCGGTCCGCTGCAAGGGCGCGTACTCCGTCAGCCTCGTTTTTGCTTGCTCAAGAACGCGTCCATGCGCGCCTTCTTGTCGTCGCTGTCGAACAGCACCGCCTGCACCGAACTCTCGAACGCCACCGCGTTCTCGTGGCCGGGCCGCGACAGCGCATTCATCGCGCGCTTGGCGCCGCGCACCGCGAGGCGCCCGTTCTGGGCGATCTCGCCGGCGATGGCGAGCGCCTTGTCGACGACCTCGGCGTCCGGCACGACGGCGTTGGCGAGGCCGATGCGCAGCGCTTCCTGCGCGTCGACCATGCGGCCGGTGTAGACGAGTTCGCGCGCCAGACCGAGGCCGATCAGGCGCGGCAGGCGGTAGGTGCCGCCGGCGGCCGGGATGATGCCGAGCTTGACCTCGGGCTGGCCGAGCTTCGCCGACTCGCCGCAGACGCGCAGGTCGCAGGCGATCGCCAGTTCGCAGCCGCCGCCGAGCGCGAAGCCCTTGATCGCCGCGATCACCGGCGCCGGGAACTCCTCGATGCGGTTGAAGATGCCGCTGTTGATCGCCTTCAGCGCGTCGCGCGACGTGCGTTCGCGCAGCTGTGCGATGTCGGCACCCGCCGCGAACGCCTTGTCGCCGGCACCGGTCAGCACCAAGGCTGCGACCGACTCGTCGTGCCAGTGCTGGTCGAGCAGCGCGTGCAGGCCGTCGACCATCTGCTGGTCGATCGCGTTGCGGCGCTCGGGCGCGTTCAGCGTGACGAGCACGACGTCGCCGCGGCGCTCGCTCAGGATCCGGGGTGCTTCGCTCATGGGGGCGAGGATTGTGCCGAGGCACCCGGGCGCAGCCAACGATGGCCCGGCGCTTCGTCCACAGCCAGCTCAGAGGCTCACGAAGGAACTGCGCCGCAGGTCGAAGTCGCGATGGAACGGCCCTTCGCTGCCACCGGTCGCATCGCGCTCGAGCAGCATCAGTTCGCCGCTGGTGCACGGCAGACCGCGGATCACGAAGTCGCCTTCGACGTCGACGTCGCCGAGCAGCACCAGGTCGGCCTCGGCGGCGCTGGCGCCCGGCAGCTGCAGAGCCGACAGCGCGACCAGTGCGCGGCGGCGGCCCGGTTCGCGCCCGCGCACCTCGAGTTCGTGCCGACCGAGATAGCGGGACTGCAGCAGGTCGACCGGCGTCTCGCCGACGTCGCATTGCCACGCCACGACGTCGATGCCGGTCGCCGTCGCCAGGCTGGCGGTCACGCGATAGGCGCCGTGCGGCAGGTCGCGTCGCACCAGCGGTTCGCCCGCGCGCGCCACGGTGCCGGTGAACGTCTCGACAATGCGCCACGCGTCGCTCGCCCCCCCTTCGTCGGGCTTGGCGCGCCGAAACCACTGCACACGCGCCGCGGCATCGGCGGCGAGCGCGTCGAAGTGCACGGCGATCGTGCCGAGGCCGTCGATGCGCAGCGGCACGTCGGTGACGACGGCGGGGAACACCGCGAGCCCCGAGCTGATGCGCACGCCGCCGCGGCGATTGCTGCCGGCGATGAATTGGCGCCGTCCGTCGACTTCGTACCACGTGCCGACCAGCGAGTGATGGCCCGGCTGCAGCACCGCCGGCGCCTTGCCGAACGCGCCGACGAACCAGGTGCGGCCGGAGCGCAGGCGGAAGCGTTCGCCCGGGCGACCGCGGACCGCTGCCGCGGCGAACGAGGCTGGCATCGTCGCCGCGTCGCCCGCATCCGCCGCCAGCCAGGCCTGGATCTCGCCCGGCGGCACCGACTCGACGTCGACGATGTGCACCTCGACGTCGACGCGCGGAGCGACGGCCGCACTGCCGACCTGCAGCCAGCCGTAGCACGGCACGTCGAGCTCGTTCGCGGCATCGCGCGGTGCGACGAACGGATCGAACCAGGCGCCGTCGCGGTCGACGTCGGGACCGATCGTCACTTCGGCCAGCGGCAGTTCGAGGCGACCGTCGATCGTCGTCGTCGCCAGTTCGCCGTCGACGCGCAGCCGCCGCAATGCGAGCGGTGCCCCGATGCCGCCTTCGAGCAACTGCACGCTGCGGCGCTGCGGGCTCTCGCGCACGGGCGCGAACGCCGCTTCACTCGCCGCACCCGCAGCCGGAGCCGATGCGACCGACGGCGACGGCGCTGGTTCGTTGGCCGCAGACAGCGCCGGCGGCGGCGGCACAACGGCCGACGCCGGCCACCGGGCGAACGCGATCAGCAGCAGGCTCGCCAGCCCCACCAACCACGGCAGCCGCGGCGCGGCGCCGCGCCGCGACGTTTGCCTGGACGCAGCTGCGGGTGGTGGCGAGACGGGCATGGCCCGCAGGACGTTCGAGTCCGCCACTTCCTCCGCGACGACGGCAGCCGTGCTCCGGCATCGCGGCCCCCGAGGCAGCGGAGCCGGTGGACCGCTCGGTCGCTACGCTGTCCGCGTGCATCCCCGCACCGACGAACTGCTCGACCATCTCACCCGCCAGCGCGACGTGCTGCGCCAGGCCCTCGACGCCGCCCCGCCCGCCATCCAGAGCCAGCGCCCGACGCCGGAGCGCTGGTCGATCGCCGAGGTGCTCGAGCACTTGTCCATCGTCGAACGCCAGGTCACCGCCCTGCTGCGCCGCGGCGTGCAGAAGGCCGAAGCCGCGGGCCCGCTGCCCGACGATCCCGACACGGCGCCGGTGCTGCCGACGATCGACGGCGCGCTGCTGCTCGATCGCGAACGCCGCGTCGCCGCCGGCCCGCAGGTGCAGCCGAAGGGCACGCTGACCGCCGACGCCGCCTGGCAGACGCTCACCGACCAACGCCGCGAACTGCTCGAGCTGCTGGCGCGCGTCGACGGCAAACGCACCGACGCGGTGCAGGCTCCGCACCCGGTGCTCGGCGCACTGACGTTCCAGCAATGGATCGCGTTCCTCGGCTACCACGAGGCGCGCCACGCTGCACAGGTCCGCGCGGTGATGTACGAGCTGGCGGCGCGCTGACTCGGGCGAGCTCGCAAGGGGAAGGCCTCGGGCGCGTGTGCGGCGGGCGCCACGGGCCGCTCGTCGCGCACTTGGGACAGCTCGACGATCCACGCGCCAGCGTGCACGGCACTAACGTCCTCGCGTCGGCCGTTCGCCGACGGCGCACCGGCGCGATCCGGCGAGAACATCATGAACAAGATCCTGACCACGCTCGCGCTGTTGGCGCTCGTCGCGTGGCTGCCGGCGCAGTCCGGCGGCGACGCGGCCGCGGCGGCCAAAGCGGCGTACGACGTGCTGGTCGCGGAGTGGACCGCCGAACAGGCGGCCGCCCGCGCGGCGATGAAGCAGGTGACGGAGTCGGCCGAGTACAAGGCCGCTCGCGAAGCCAAGGACAACGACAAGGCCCGCGCGCTGATGGCGCAGGCCAAGCGCGCCGACGCCAAGGCCATCGGCCAGCGCGCGCTGGCCCTCGCCGATGCACACGGCGCGCACGGCGGCTGCTTTGCCGCCTACGCGGCGACGGCGCTGGTCGCCGACAAGGAGATCGCGGCGGCCGCGGCCGAGCGGCTGGAGCGCAGCTACCTCACCGACCCGGCGATGACGACGGTGCTCGAGTCGCCGATGGGCCTGTTCAGCGCGCTCGGTACCGAGCCGGCCAAGGTCCTGCTCGGCAAGGTCGAAGCGGCGAACGGCGACGGCATCACCAGCGCGTGGGCCAAGTACTGGCGCGCGATCCTGCTGCAGCGGGGCAAGCCGAGCGACGAACAGAAGAAGGAGGCCGAAGCCCTGCTGGCCGCCGCCGAGAAGCTCGCCCCAGGCACCGAGCTCGCCGACCGCATCGCAGCGCCGCGCTTCCAGAAGGAGCGCCTGCAGATCGGCATGGAGATCCCCGACATCCGCGGCGAGGACATGGACGGCGTGCCGTTCGCGCTCTCCGACTACCGCGGCAAGGTCGTGGTCCTCGACTTCTGGGGATTCTGGTGAGGCCCTTGCCGGGCCATGATCCCGCACGAGCGGTCGCTCGTGGAACGTCTGCAGGACAAGCCTTTCGCTCTGCTCGGCGTGAACAGTGACGCCGACAAGACCTACTACGAAGCGGAGAAGGCGCAGAACGGCGTCGGCTGGCGTTCGTTCTGGAACGGCCCGAAGGGCACGCAGGGCCCGATCTCGGGCAAGTGGAACGTGCGCGGCTGGCCGACGATCTACGTCGTCGACCACAAGGGCGTGATCCGCTTCAAGGACGTGCGCGGCGAAGACATGGACCGCGCCGTCGACGCGCTGCTCGCCGAGATGACGCAGGACGGCGCCGGGAAGTAGCTCCGCCGCGCTCCTGCTCGCCGCCGTCGTCGGCCGGACGAACAGCGTCCGTCGCTAGCCACCACCCGGGCCGCCGCGCCCGGCCCCACCGCGGCCGCCGAGCCCGCCGAGGCCACCGAGCCCCGCCG